>JBDLQX010000048.1:0-10634 GCA_039800345.1 Pseudomonadota bacterium
GCGCTTCCTGCGCATCGGCATATTCGGTCATGAAGTCTTGCGGATTGCGCTCAAACGCTTCTCTGCGCAAAACAACCTGCATGCGTTGATCGAGGTCTTTGGGGGTTCTTACCTCTACAGCGAGTCCAAACCGGTCAAGAAGCTGTGGCCGAAGCTCGCCCTCTTCGGGATTGCCACTGCCCACCAGCACAAAACGGGCCGGATGCACCACGCTCAAACCTTCGCGCTCAATGCGGTTCTCGCCTGAGGCGGCGACATCAATCAAGAGATCAACAAGATGGTCTTCGAGAAGATTAATCTCATCGATGTACAAGAATCCGCGATTGGCCTTGGCCAGTAGCCCGGGTTCAAAAGCCTTCTGCGCCTGAGTCATCAGTTTCTCTAAATCGAGCGCGCCCAAAATACGATCTTCTGTGGCACCAAGAGGAAGGTCCACCACCGGTACCGGTATGTGCACCGTTTTCTTCTTCGCCTTCGCGGCGACTTTTTCTGCGGCGGGATTTGCGGTCATAGTCGCACCGCAGGCAGCACAGAGACCGGCTGTGGCGCCCGGCGCACAACGGTAAGGGCAGCCCTCTAAGGTTTCTAGGTCGGGAAGGACAGCGGCCAAGGCGCGCACGGCAGTGCTCTTCCCCGTGCCACGATCACCCAGTATGAGTACACCACCCACCAGAGGATCCACCGTGGCAATTAAAAGACCCAACTGCATTTCGTGCTGGCCTACAAGGGCCGAGAATGGATAGTTCATGCGTCAGATCGTACCGAAGTTCAGACGGGCCAGTTCAGTGGGCCCAGTTTAGTGAGCCCCATTCAGTGCGCCTTATAGCGAGACGTGAGGTCCCATGCGTGCACCAGGCCAGCAATCGCGAGGCACAACACCGCAGGCCACGGAAGTTGGGTGTCTTTGTATGACAGCCAAAAAGCCAACACAAGAAAGAAGCCGGGCGCCAAAGATACAAAGAGCTGCCTAGGGGTGAGCCCGCGTTGACGCCGCCGATACAACGCCGAAAGCGCCACCCACTCGGCAACCGTGAGCCCCATGACAACTAGCAGAAGTTCAGCGGGCATCTTGTTCTAATAGACTCCGGTTTGAGACTGTCATAGCCGCCCCACCATGTCGGATCGGATCAAACCGAGCGAGCCTCTCGGCCAATGTTTCATCTGGCTGTGATTCAGGAACAAGAACGAGCCGTCCATCGAGAACGGACAACACAACGCGTTGGCCAGGAAAAAATCTTGTCGCTTTGATGATTGACGCTGGCAGGCGTATGCCTAGTCCGCCATCCCACCGCTTGATTCTTACGTTAGCTTTCTTCATTTATCACTTTGTGGATTTGTCATAGTAAAGGCATGTTTTGAAGAAGGTCACGCAGGGAATATCTCTTTAAACGCCCCAGCTTGGACGCTAACGCCTCTGCCTACCGCCCCAGCATCTCATCCATCGCCTGTAAGACCCGGCGAAGCCGCTCCTTCGGGCGCATCTCCTCGAGCAACGACTGCTTTACCGAGACGCCCAGAGGCAGCATCTCCGCCCAACGGTTGGCCACCCAGCCGCACTCATCCAGCCGATACGGGCGCAAGATAGGCATCTGCTCATCGACCACGCCTTGCCTCTGTAAGCCCGCAATCACCTGGCCGAGCTTGTCGGCAGCCGACTGCAGTTCCCAAGGAATCTCCTCAGAGGCATCTGCCTCTATGGTCTCCACCTCGGCCGTCCAGAGGCCATACTTTCCCGGCGCACTCGAAACTACCTGGAACCTCTGCGCGCCCCGACAGCGCAGCAGCAACAAGGCGGGCTGCAGGGCATCGGCCTCAAGAATTTCAGCCACGGTACCCACCGAAGAGAACTTCTCGGTCACTCCCGGCTTTCGTACCTCGCTGCCCTCCTCGAGCCGCACCACGCCAAAGGGCGTTTTGTCTTTCAGGCAGCGCTTGACCATATCGAGGTAACGCACCTCAAAGATTCGTAGCGCCAGGAGCCCATCAGGGTAGAGGCCCGCCCCAAGCGGGAAGAGCGGTATCGACATACGGGTTGCAGCCATGCGGCATTATGCCCGGACCGGCATGGCGACTTCTTGCCATAGGTCACGGCATATGCCAGTATTGTGCTTATGTCTACAGAACGTCATGTTCGCCTCTTCCGTAACGGTCGCAACCAGGCTGTTCGCATTCCTCGTGAGTTTGAACTCGAGACGCAGGACGCGGTAATGCGCAAAGAAGGGGCAAAGATCATCATCGAGCCAGTGGCCCATCCGGGGCTACTAGCGCTGCTGGCGTCTTTCTCCCCTATGGCAGATCAGTTCCCCGACGTCGACAAGTCTCTTACTAAACTTGACGACATAGAGCTCTAAGTTCATCAGATGCCAGCGGACCGGTTTCTTCTTGACACCAACATCGTTTCGGCGCTGCTGCGTGACCCTCAGGGGCCAATAGCGAAAGAGATAGAACGGGCCGGAGAGGATGCGATCTGTACCTCAATTATCGTCGCTGCGGAGTTGCACTTTGGCGCTAAGAAACGCGGCTTAGAAGAACTCACACGCCGCGTCAATGCCGTCCTCAACGCAGTAACGATTCTTCCATTTGTCGCCCCCGCCGACGATATCTATGCCACTACCAGAGCCTATTTAGAAGAAAAGGGTACCCCTATAGGGCCCAACGATCTTCTCATCGCCGCCTCAGCGATGGCGCAGAACTGTATTCTTGTCACCAAAAATACGCGCGAGTTCTCGAGGGTGCCTGGTCTGGCCATGGTTGATTGGTCCTCATAGGTATTTGCGCGACGCGGGCTCTCGGTTAGAGGATCGATAATGAAAAAAGCACTCATCACCGGCATCACCGGACAAGACGGCTCGTACCTTGCCGAGTTTCTTCTCGCCAAGGACTACGAGGTGCATGGCATTAAGCGTCGGTCGTCCACCTTCAATACCCAGCGCATCGACCATATTTATGAAGATCCGCATAAGAGCGGGCAGCGCCTAAAGCTCCACTACGGAGACCTCTCTGACTCGAGCAATCTCACCCGCATTATTCAAGAGACGCAGCCCGACGAGATTTACAACCTCGGTGCGCAGTCACACGTGGCAGTCTCTTTCGAGTCACCCGAATACACCGCCGATGTCGATGCCTTGGGAACTCTTCGGCTACTCGATGCAATTCGATTTCTGGGGCTTGAGAAGAAGACAAAGTTCTATCAAGCATCTACATCAGAACTCTATGGCCTCGTGCAAGAAATTCCGCAGAAAGAAACCACGCCCTTCTACCCTCGTAGCCCCTATGCAGTAGCAAAGCTCTACGCCTACTGGATCTGTGTGAACTACCGAGAAGCCTATGGCATTTATGCCTGTAACGGTATTTTGTTTAACCACGAGTCACCCCGTCGTGGCGAGACCTTTGTTACACGCAAGGTGACGCGAGGGCTATCCAACATCGCACAAGGGCTTGAGGACTGCCTCTACATGGGCAATATGGACGCGCTTCGCGACTGGGGCCATGCCAAAGACTATGTGCGCATGCAGTGGATGATGCTGCAACAAGATTTGCCGCAAGACTATGTCATTGCCACAGGCGTGCAATATTCCGTGCGGGAATTCATTCGCCGGGCGGCGGCCCGGTTGGGTATCGTGCTCAACTTTGAAGGCACGGCCCTCGAAGAGGTGGGCCGCGTCGCAGCCATTACCGGCACGAATGCACCGGGGCTGCAGGTGGGCAAGGTTATCGTGCGTGTCGACCCCCGATACTTTCGCCCGACCGAGGTCGAGACCCTCCTGGGCGACCCCTCCAAAGCGAAAGAAAATCTCGGCTGGATCCCCGAAATTACCCTGGACGACATGATCGCGGAGATGGTCGATCACGACCTGAGTGCAGCGAAGCAAAGCGCACTGCTCAAGGCCCACGGCTACGCGGTACCCGTGAGCCGGGAGTAACGGGAAAGATATACAATGCCTGTTGTATATCAATCGTGCATGCGTGCTTAGTTAGGAGAAGCCAATGCAAGTAGCAAAATGGGGTAATAGCCTCGCCGTCAGGCTGCCTTCAGCCGTTGTCGAGGTATTGGGCTTAAAGGAAGGCGATGACATTGAGATTCAGGTAGCGGGCAGTCATTCCTTCGAGGTCAGCCGTCGCTCCTCTGCGCAAGAGCTATTGTTGCGTCTCCGTAAATTTCGGGGCCGTCTCCCTGAGGATTTCAAGTTCGATCGGCTCGAGGCGCATGCGCGCCGCTAATTGCTTCTTCGACAGCAATGTTTTGCTCTACTTGCTGTCTGCCGATGAATCCAAAGCCAACCGGTCTGAGGCGCTCCTAGGCAAAGGAGGTCACATTAGCGTACAAGTGCTCAATGAGTGCGCCGCAATCGCAACGCGAAAGCTGAGCCTTTCGCTGTCAGAGGTTCGTGAGTTTCTTGCTCCTATTCGTTCACTCTGCCGAGTGCACAGCCTAACGGAGGAGACCCACGACCTCGGAATCGAACTCGCAGAACGATTCCACTTATCTTTTTATGACGCAATGATCATGTCCTCCGCGCTGCTCGCTGGGTGCAAAACCCTGTTTTCAGAAGACATGCAACATCGTCAGGTGATTAACGAATCGTTAACCATTCTCAACCCTTATTTCTGAGTTCACCGATCGGTACTCTCCATGAAAATTTACGTTGCAGGTCACAGAGGCATGGTGGGCGCCGCAATCTTCAGAGCGCTGCGCCAGCAGATGCCCGAGGCTGAGGTCATCACGCGTAGCCGCAGCGAACTTGACCTGCTCAACCAGCAACAGGTGTTTCAGTTTCTTGCTGAAGAGAGGCCCGATTACATCTTCATCGCAGCCGCAAAAGTTGGCGGTATTCACGCCAACAATACTTACCGCGCCCAGTTTATTTACGAAAACCTCATGATCGAGTCCAACCTCATTCATGGAGCCTATAAGGCCAGCATTCAGAGCCTCATGTTCTTGGGGTCTTCTTGTATTTATCCCCGTGACTGCCCCCAGCCGATTAAAGAAGACTACCTGCTCACCGGTCCTTTGGAGCCCACCAATGAGCCCTATGCACTGGCCAAGATCGCGGGTATTAAGCTCTGCGAGAACTACAACCGCCAGTACGGCACAAACTACATCTCACTGATGCCCACCAACCTCTATGGGCCCGGTGACAACTACGACCTCAACAACTCACATGTCTTGCCTGCGCTCATTCGTAAGGCGCACGAAGGCAAGCATCGTGGCGATACCGCCCTCCCAGTCTGGGGTTCAGGCCGCGCGCGAAGAGAGTTTCTCTATGTAGATGACCTCGCGACCGCCTGCGTCTACTTCATGCAGAAGTCGTTAGCAGAGCACGCGCCCTCTGGCGCGTCGGCAAACACTGCCACTGGGGGCCAACCGCTGCCGCTGATCAATATCGGCAGTGGTTCTGACCTGACCATCGCCAAGCTCGCCCAGACCGTCATGCAGGTCATTGGGTTCTCGGGGCAGTTGTCGTTTGACACCAGCAAGCCCGATGGCACCCCGCAAAAGCTTCTCGATGTGAGCCGGGCCACTCAACTCGGTTGGAAGGCGTCCACGCCGCTACGCGATGGCATCGCGCGGGCCTACCAAGACTTTCTCGCACGAGGAATCTCCGCATGAACCTTATCCCCGTCATTCTCTCTGGTGGTTCGGGGTCTCGGCTCTGGCCCCTCTCTCGGTCTCTGCGGCCTAAACAGTTTCTGGGCGTTACGGAAGAGCGTAGCCTCTTTCAGGCTACGCTGGCCCGACTTCAAGGCCTCTTACCTAAGGTTGCGCCGATTGTGGTGGCCAATACCGACCATCGCTTTTTGGTAGCAGATCAGTGCCTTCAAATGGGCGTCACCCCGCACACGCTTATCTTAGAGCCCGTAGCGCGTAATACCGCACCAGCCATTGCAGTGGCTGCCCTGCAAGCCCTAGCGCAGTGGGAAAGAAAGCAGTCGAGCAGCAGCCAGGCCCGGGGCCAGACTGATAGCGGGGTGCCGGCAGTCGAGTCACCGGTGCTGCTGGTGCTCCCATCCGACCATGTCATTACCAACACCGATGCATTCCACTCGGCTGTACGGGCAGGGTATGAAGTCGCCCGCTCAGGGTCTCTGGTCACTTTTGGCATTGTGCCCACCCATCCCGAAACCGGGTATGGCTATGTGAAGGCTACATCAGAGACAACATTGGCCAATGGCCAAGGCGCAGCGACCGCGGCCCGCCCCGTTGCCGCCTTCATCGAAAAGCCCAACCTCACAGCCGCAGAACACTACTTACGTGAAGGCGGGTATTTCTGGAACAGCGGCATGTTCCTATTTCGGGCCGACAGCTTTCTGCAGGAACTTGCCATCCACAACCCCACCATGGCTGAGGCCTGCCAGCGCGCCCACAGTGCCGCCGCCAAAGACATGGACTTCTTGCGTCTCGATGCCGAAGCCTTCGGGCGGTCGCCCTCAGATTCTATCGACTACGCGGTCATGGAGAAGACCGACAAGGCCATGGTTATTCCGCTTGATGCAGGATGGAACGACGTTGGAGCATGGCCGGCAGTCTGGCAGTTGCAGGCGCAGGACGCGCAGGGCAACGCCACACGCGGCGATACTCTGTTACATGACGCTCGCAACTGCTATGTACATGCCGACCATCGCCTCGTTGCCCTTGTCGGCACCCAAGACCTTGTGGTCGTAGAGACATCCGACGCGGTGTTGGTCGCCCACAAAGACAAGGCACAGGACGTTAAGAAGATCGTCGAAGCACTCAAAGCCAACGAAAGGCCCGAGGCTGACCTTCACCGTGAAGTCTTTCGGCCCTGGGGTGCCTACGACTCGATTGACCACGGTGATCGCTACCAGGTGAAGCGCATTACCGTAAAGCCGGGCGCACGCCTCTCACTGCAGATGCACCATCACCGGGCTGAGCATTGGATTGTTGTCAGCGGCACTGCGAAGGTGACCATCGGCGAGAAGGTGCAACTGGTGGCCGAGAACCAGTCTGTCTACATTCCCATCGGGGAGAAGCATTGCCTTGAGAATCCCGGAAAGCTCCCGCTAGAACTCATCGAGGTGCAGTCGGGCAGTTACCTCGGCGAAGACGATATCGTGCGGTTTGAAGATCGTTACGGGCGAGCGTAAATGGGCGCACCTAGGCCAACCAAGACTCACCCCAACAACTTGCAGTCGTAACGTACAAATATCGGGTCGTGCGAAGCAATACTCAGATCGTGTTCTATCGCCTGAGCGATGAGCATGCGATCAAAGGGGTCTCTGTGATGGAACGGGAGCGTACCCAGTCGTCGCGCCGCCAGCAACGAAAAATCCAGCCGTTCAAACCCTAGCCTGTCGATCATCTCTAACGGATCGAACCGTACATCGAGTTTTCCGATAGATTCTTTAATGACAATCTCAGCCATCGTCATTGCGCTCACAAAGACCTGATTAGACGGCAGTTCAATAGCAGACCGTATGGCTGATCGAAGCTTCTCGGGCTCGGACAAGGCCCACAAAAAGACATGGGTATCCAGAAGAATCTTCACAGGCGTCTCCTACGGCCTGACTTTTTTTGCCTTTTTCCCGACGGTGCCGGGGGTGTGCCCCGCACGCTTCTTACGTGTCTCCGGGCGAGGCGTTCGCTTCCGTAGACTTTCCGGCGTATTTGCGTCTCCATAGAACAACGCCTCAACTTCAGCTGACGGTGCGTCAAAGTCATCGGGCACGGTTAACTGACCGCGAAGGAGACCGAGCTTACGGAGCCCCTGAGGCCGATGGGCCACAAGCTCCACCAGCGGGGTGTTGTTCTTCGCAATCACAATTTTCTCGCCCTGATGGGCGAGTTGAATGAGCTTTGAGAGATTTGCCTTGGCATCGGCCACATTCACGATCATGACTACAATCCTCGATTAATGATTTGTAAGAAAGTTACTTCCGGCCGAAACATGACTATATAGTCACATTTGGTCATATTCAAGACAAGCAAAGGTTTTTATCGGTATGAAGCTTCTCATCGTCGGGGGCGCAGGCTACATCGGCTCACACATGCTGTTGGCCCTGCAAGACGCCGGGGTTCCCGCCTCTGGCCTTCTCGTCTTCGACAACCTCTCACGAGGCCATGCCGACGCCTGCGGATCGGTAGAGATCTTTCGCGGAGACCTGCGCAACACAGAAGACCTCACCCGCTGCTTTGAACAATTCACACCCGATCTGGTTATGCATTTCGGCGCGCTCGCCTATGTGGGCGAGTCGGTAGACGAGCCTCTGCTTTATTACGAAAACAACGTGGTGGGAAGCCTTAATTTACTTGCCACCATGCGCCTGTTTCAGGTGTCACGCCTAGTGTTTTCGTCCACCTGCGCCACCTATGGCGAGCCGCAGACGCTGCCCATTCCCGAAGACCATCCGCAACACCCCATTAACCCCTATGGCCGTACCAAGCTCATGATTGAGCAGGCACTTATCGACTACGGCCACGCCTACGGGCTACGCTCGATATCCCTTCGGTATTTCAATGCGGCAGGCGCCGACCCACAAGGCAGGGCGCGGGAGCGGCACGAGCCCGAGACCCATCTCATTCCTCTGGTGCTGCGTGAGGCTGCGCGTATTGCGGGTGGCGGAGACCCCGGTAACACGACACTCAAGGTCTTTGGTACCGACTTTGACACGCCCGACGGTAGCTGCGTACGCGACTATATTCATGTCGAAGATCTCTGTGCAGCCCACCTTGCTGCGGCACAGGCACTCATGCAGACGCCACTTTCGACCAGTGCGGCCCATGAGGTTACGAACCGTCCAGTCAAGACCGCTGCTGCCCCACTCAACACCGAGTTTTTCAACCTGGCCAACGGCAATGGCTACAGCGTCTTAGAAGTAATCAATGCCTGCAAAGAAGTAACGGGGCAGCCCATTGAAGCTCAGATCGTTGGGCGCCGCGCGGGTGACCCCGCCCGTCTCATTGGTAACGCCCATAAAATTCAGCAGGCGCTCGGATGGTCGCCTACAAAAAGCCTAAGAGCCATTCTTCAAGACGCCTGGCAGGCCAAGAGCTACTGAGGCAACGGTGCTGACTGTGCCTCGGCTTTTGCCGGGTCTTTTTCAGGCGCCGGCGCAGCCGGCGGGAAACTGGGAAATTTATGCATGTTCATCGCCAAGACCACCCGATTGCCGGTGTTCTTCGGAACGCTATGCACCAACATGCCCGGAAACATAATCAGCATGTTGGGCTTAGGCTGTACCAAGATTTTGTTGGCAAAAATAATCGGCGCGCAGTTCTCTTCAGCCTCTAGATAGACAACTGCAGAGAAGTCCGACGGAAAATGGCTATGCGGAATGGTGTGGTCCGCCTCTTCGTAAATAGCACCCCAACAGTCGGTTACCTGTAGCCCCCAGTTGAGCCGCGCCAAGTCGGTATTCATATACTGAAGCGCAGCGTGCTTGGCATGCTCCGTTACCGTCTGACAGATTGGCAGAAGCTTCTCGTTGAGCTGGTGGCTCTTCCACGGGCTCATATATACAGCTTTCACATTCGAAAGCACCGACTCCGGATGAGACGCACGCAACTCATCGATGGCCTGTCGGGCTGCAGTAAGCTGATCAGGAAAGTGGGAAAGGTCTGCCCAGAAGACTGGCATGGTGGTCTCTACCGCCATATGCCCAATTACGGGCGCTACAGGGGTCATAGGCGTCGATGGCGTCACAGACTCGTTCATGTTCATATTCTCACCTATACGGGGGTACTCGGCTATTACGGCAGCCTAAAAAATGATTCGGCTCGAGTCTCCCCTCATTAAGGGCCCTGGTAGTTGATCTAACTTAAAAAAATCCGTTTCTCAGGCGGCACGGCGCCGTCATCAAGCAGAATCATGGGTACCTCGGCAACGCGCAGTCGCTCATGCCGAATCCACATCAACAAGAACCGCTCTGCAAGAAATCCGGGGTAACGGCGCAGGTAAAAGTGCGCCCGTGGGCCGACCTTCTCAAAGACCACATCGAGAATCTTAAACAGGTCTTCGCAGTAGCGATTAAAAATCTCACGGCGTGTTACCAACATGTTAAAGGCCGTCACCAGGCTCGACCCTTCAAACAAGGCCATATGGGGCATTAGGTGGGGCAGGTGATCTGCCACTGCCTGCGTAAAAGCCTGCCAAGACTCCTCATCGTGCACCTTTCGGTACTGCTCCCCCGAGGCCCCCTTGGTTACCGTGAGTCGAGGAATGACCATATCGGAGCACGACAGCAACCTGTGCAGGCAGGCAAGCTGCTCGTCAGAGGAAAAATAGTTCAACACATAGTCAGATATTTCTATGTTGAAGCCAAAGGGGTCTGCCCAGGTGTTGTCGCACTTGTAGGCCATCACGCGCCGATAGTGATACAGACCCACAATCGGGTCCTTGGTGTTCTTCCAGACCCAGTAGTAGCCCGTAATTTCATTGAAGAACGGGTTAAGCTCCGCAATGCTCTGACCCGTTGCCGATGACAACATGCCCTCTTCCTGGTAACGACCCAAGGCCAGAGGCTTTATCCATTCGCACTGGGCTCGGGGGTAGGGCTTATGAAAGCACTGATAAATCGCGACCGGCTCAATAGCCTGCCGCTCAAGCCACGGAAGAAGATCAGGAGACATGCGCAGGCAGCGAAGAAAGATACGATTTTATCTTATGTACCCAACG
>JBDLQX010000049.1:0-7305 GCA_039800345.1 Pseudomonadota bacterium
CGAATCGCCTGGGCGAGGCTCAAAACCGAGGCGGCATAGAGGTAGCTACGGTTGTACTTGGTAACGGCGAAGAAGTTCTGGGTCACCAGCCAGTAGACGGGCGCCTGATCAGGCTCAGGAAGGGCGATGATGCTGGCAGGCGTCTGCGGCGAGAGTTCTAAGTCGCGGGGGGCAAGGCCTGCCCTGGCAATATCGCCAAAGGTGTGCTTTGCCTCGAGCCCCTGCACCAGAAAGACCGAGGGGTCCGCGGGAAGCGTACTTCCGAGCGATACAAACCCAGGAATCCCGCGTCGCCACCCATGCTCTTTCAAGAAATGGGCCACCGACCCCATGGCATCGGGCATGCTCTCGATGAGGTCGGGCCGGCCGTCTTGATCAAAATCCACGGCCCAGGACTGCCAGCTTGAGGGCATGAACTGCGGAATGCCCAGAGCGCCCGCAAACGAGCCTTGGGTCTTAGAGAGGTCTAGAGTGCCCCGATGGCCCATGACCAACAAATGGGCAAGCTCCCGCCTGAAAAAATCTTGCCGACGCGGAGACAGAAAGGCTAGGCTGGTGAGCGTGTCAAGCGTAGGGAAGGAGCCGCGGATACGGCCATACCGTGTCTCGACCCCCAGAATGCCCACAATGACCTCAGGCGGCACCCCGTAGAGATCTTCCGCCCGGGCGAGAAACAGCTGCTCCTTGACCAACAACGTGCGGCCCTCCTGCTGGGTCCGCGCATCGAGATTACGGGCGAGCGAGCGCGACAAGGACGGCTTGGGGCGGTCCTGGGTCGTCGTGGGGTCCGGGTTGACCAACTGCAGCGCACGGTCTTGCCGCACCAAGCCCGAAAACTGCCGGGCCAGCCAGGGCTCCGCAAGGCTATGCTGGGCATGGAGTTCTTGCCAGAAGGACTGCAGGTGCTGAGGATCGATCCAGTCGGGAATGCCAGTGGGGCGTGCCGCCCCCGACGATTTACGGGCGCTCTGGCCAAGCGCCGGAAGGCAGCAAGACAGCGCCAGGGCAGGGGCCGCACGTACCAAGGCGCGCCGCGGCCCGTTTGGTTGGGTCTTTTGCACGCAACTGTTATACTCGAAGACTTTTGATTTATTGACCAAGACAGTTCTTTAAGGAAATTCCAGCATGGTGGTAATTCGACTGGCCCGCGGTGGCTCCCATAAGCGTCCTTTTTACCATGTGGTCGCAACTGATTCTCGAAATCGTCGTGACGGCAGGTTTATTGAGCGCCTCGGATTCTTTAATCCTATCGCCCGTGGCAACGACACGAGCCTAAACATTTCGCTCGACCGCGTTGCTTACTGGAAGGGTGTTGGCGCCCAGATCAGCCCCCGGGTATCGGAGCTGGTGAAATCATTCGAAGGCAAAAAGGCCGCAGCCGGCGCATAACGCAGTTCGTCATTTCTACGCCTCGTTCGTGGGGGTAACGTTGTCTCGACGCAACACTCCACGCACAGGCGTAATGCCCACCGCACCTTCCGGATCAGCACCCCCCGGCGCGAGAGTCGGGTTTGTTGCTAGGCGTATGTCCCGACTCGGTGATCCACCCGCTGCCAAGGCGGTAGTTCAGGTCGATTTCTCTGATTCGCCCCCTCCAAGTTTTCTTGCCCTAGCGGTCATCACCAGCCCCATTGGGCTTACAGGTCTCGTACGCGCCCGACCCATATCAGACAGTCGGCGCGTTCGCGCGCCGGGCCTGGGCGATTCGGCGCCTTCCGCGCTTTCCACCGTGCGACAAGTCTGGCTGCATCACCCCAGGGGTTGGCGCGCCACCAAGGTCTTGTCAAGCGCCCCGCGTGGCGCACACTTCTGCCTCGAACTCTCCTGCAGTGGCGACCGTACCACTGCGGAATCCCTTGTCGGAACGCGTATCGGTATCTCTCGCATTGAGGAATCGGAGGACGTCTACTGGTCTGATCTCATCGGTCGACAGGTACAGACGGCTGCGGGAGAACCGCTGGGCGAGGTGGAGC
Source organism: Pseudomonadota bacterium (assembly GCA_039800345.1). GTDB lineage: Bacteria > Pseudomonadota > Gammaproteobacteria > Burkholderiales > Burkholderiaceae_A > Hahnella. Next base: position 1,974 of record JBDLQX010000049.1, read on the forward strand.
GACTAGAGACCAATGGCCAGCACGACTGGCTCGTCGTGGGCCGGCATTTCATTCCCCTGGTAGACCGCCACGTACTTTCCCTGGGACGAAAAAAGACCGAGCCGATCGTGGTGGACTGGCAGCAGGACTGGCTGGAGTAGGCAGCCATCATGACCAGACGACCGCTCGCATCTCACCAAGAGGCCCCCGAAGTCTCCGTGACGCCGCTTATTCGGTTCGATGTCATCTCTCTTTTCCCCGAGTTTTTCGTCCCCTGGCAATCCTTAGGCGTCTGTGGAAGGGCGGTGTCGGAAAAGCGTGTCTCGGTGCACCACTGGAACCCACGGCAGTTTGTCTCAGATGTGCACCAGACCATCGATGACCGACCCTACGGGGGAGGACCGGGCATGGTCATGATGGCCCCTCCGCTGGCCGACTGTATCGCCGCGATTCGCCAAAGCCTCAGCGCCGAAGACGGCCTCGCAGGCCCAGTGATTCTGATGTCCCCCGCTGGTACGCCGCTCACCCAAGGCTGGATCGAAACGCAGATTGCGCTGCTGGCCCAGCCGCGGCCCGCTGGCCATCCAACCCGCAGCGCTAGTGAAAGCGCCTCTGCCGGTCCGCAACAGTTCACCCTAGTCTGCGGTCGCTACGAGGGCATTGACCAGCGCTTTATCGACCGGTACGTAGATCTTGAAGTGAGCCTAGGCGACTTTGTTCTGTCTGGCGGCGAGATTGCTGCGCTGGCCCTCATGGACGCGCTGGTGCGTCGATTGCCGGGCGTCTTAAATGACGCCCTCTCCTCGATCAACGAATCGTTCATGCGGCCGCAGCTGGATCACCCACACTTCACCCGCCCCGAAGTCTTTGAAGGCAGACCGGTTCCTGCCGTGCTTTTATCCGGACATCATGGCAAAATAGCGAATTGGCGTGCGCAAGAGTCTCAACGACTCACGCTGTCTCGCCGGCCAGACCTTTTAGAAAGTTCAAAACGCGGAGAAAAGTCCAAGGAGTCCGGGCTTGGCTAGGCGTATCTCTAAGCGGGCGTTCTAAACGGTCAATTTTTAATCAATGTCATCCTCTTGCGGGGCCCTGGCCAACCACCGCAACGATGCGTCGGAGTTACTATGGATTTGATTCGCACCCTCGAGCAGGAAGAAATCGCTCGACTCAATAAGAGTGTGCCTGATTTCGCCCCGGGCGATACGGTGATCGTGAGTGTCAATGTGGTGGAAGGCACCCGCAAACGTCTTCAGGCCTATGAAGGCGTGGTCATCGCGAAGCGCAATCGCGGCCTCAATTCTTCTTTCATTGTTCGCAAGATCTCGGCAGGCGAAGGGGTCGAACGGACATTTCAGCTCTACTCCCCACTGATTGCCAAGATCGAGGTCAAGCGTCGAGGTGATGTGCGTCGCGCTAAGCTGTACTACCTGCGTCAGCGCTCGGGCAAGTCTGCGCGCATCCGGGAGAAGTTGCAGTCCAAAGGGCTTGCTGGGGCGGTCTCGTCGGGGCAGAATTCTCGCGAAGATACCGAGACTCCGGCGGCCTAAGGCCCTGTGGGGCACGGTGTGCCCCACCATTCCATTCTGCAGAAACGCATCATAGATCCTCAGGCTGCGCCGGTGGTGGCGCAGCTTTCCGGTCCCGCCATTCCGGGTGAGGCGTTATCAGTCGCTGAAATTATTCTTTGGTGTAACCGCACCAAAGCATTCCCCGGCTTTCCACAGTGGTCTCCAGAGGCTCGCGCGGACCGGCGTCTGCGGGGTCTGGAGTTCACGCAGCTTAGTCCCGCTGCGGTGCTCATAGCAGTCTGCCCAGTCTCGTCCGATCTCATTCTCACCAGGCGCCCCCTACATCTGAAAGACCATCCCGGGCAGATCAGTTTTCCAGGGGGCCGCATGGAGCCATCAGACGCGTCGTTGATTGAGACCGCCTGCCGAGAGGCCGAAGAAGAGATCGGGCTCAAGCGTCACTGGATTACCCCTTTGCTCACGCTGCCCCAGTACATCACGGTTACCGGTTTTCAGGTCACCCCCGTGCTCGGCGTGCTGTCTCCCGGCTATGGGCTCTCCCCACATCCCGACGAGGTGGACGAGATCGTACGGGTGCCGCTGGGGTTTCTGATGGACCCCCGCAACCACCAGCTGCGTCAGGTAACGATAGAATCTGAACTCATCGAGTTTTTTGCGATGCCCTACCAATCGCACTTTATCTGGGGGGCCACCGCAGCCATGATCCGCAATCTCTATCATTTTTTTGTTGCCGCCTGGAACCAGTCACTATCACCACCCTCTGACCATTCATGACTCTCCTTAGCCTTCTGATCGCCCTTTTGCTCGAGCAGGTGCAGCCCATGCGGCCGTCGAATGCGCTGCAGAACTGGATTGATCAAAGATTGCGCAGGCTTCGGCTGATGGCCGCCCCCGATGAAGAGCAGTCGATCTGGGTGGCATGGTGGCTTGTTGTCGCTGGCGGCGCACTTGCCGGCTTAACCGCCACCTGGCTCTTGGGCCTGATCCATCCCCTGCTCGAACTGCTGGGCATGGTGGCCATTCTCTATTTCACCCTAGGTTTTCGGCAGTTCAGCCACTGGTTTAATGAAATACAACTCGCACTCAAACAAGATGATCTGCCCCGCGCACGCGAAATCTTCGGCGACTGGGTCGCCAAGACCCAGGCCGACGCGGTGGCGCAGTCTGCGGCCCAGCGGGGCGACGCCCACGCAATTGCCCGTGAATCTATTCGCCTCGCCTTGGTGGCAGCTCAGCGCCATGTCTTTGGCGTGATTTTCTGGTTTGTGATCCTTCCAGGGCCCTCAGGCGCCCTCGGATATTGGCTCAGTGTGCAGATACTGAAGGCCTGGTCGGGTCCTCGCGATGCACCCAGTCGGCTGTCTGAAGCCCCAGAGGCCGAGGCGGCCGCGGGAGACTTTGGCAGCCCCGAACTCGACGCCCACACCCAGGTCTCGCAAAAGGCCTTTCGCTGGGTGGACTGGCTGCCTGTGCGGGTAACGGCAGGCATCTATGCCATGGTGGGCAACTTTGAAGATGCCGTGCGTCAGTGGCGCAGCCAGGTTTCCGCCGCGCCAGGAAGCCACAACGATACCGAACGCGTGCTCATCGCCGCAGGCTCCGGCGCCATTGGGGTGCGGCTTGCCCTGCCCGAGGCACCCTCAGGGGCCGACAGCCTAGAAGACTTCACCCTAGGGGCCTCAGCCGAGGTGCCCCTGCGCGATCCGGACGAACTGGCCATGGCCTCTGCCGTGGGCCTAGTCTGGCGAGCGGTATTGGTCTGGTTCTTCATGGTGCTCTTGTTCTCGCTGGGACGCTGGTTTGCCTAAGCATCTCCGCGCGCCCACGCAGTAGATGCAGGTTCTCACGCAAGAAGAAATCGATGCGGCGTTGCGCACACGGGCGCCCTGGACATGTGAAGACGGCCTGCTCGTGCTGCGGGTAAAAGAAACGTCTTTTGGCCCTATCGCCGCCTTGGTACACGCCATTCTCGTGATCGCAGAAGAACTCGATCACCATCCCGATGTCTGCTTTGGTTATAACTGGCTGCGTGTATCTACCGTGACCCACGATGCCCATGGCATTACCGAAAAAGACCTGGCGTGCGTCGACCGCATCCTGCAGCATCGCGCGTCTTAAGCGCACATGGCACCCAGGCCTGGCTCGATGCCAGTCCACCCGTTGTTGCCCACCTCAAGGGTCGCGATCTCAAGCCCGTTGCGGGCGACTGGGCCATCGTCGACTGGACCCACCATCCTCCGCTGATCTCGGACCTGCTGCCACAACGCAACCGTATTCTGCGTAGTGAAGGCCCCAAGACCAAGGTGCTCGCCGCCAATATCGATCTGGCGATACTGGTGATCGCCGGGCATCCGCTCTTCTCGCCAGAACTCAGTCTGCGCGTCTTGGCGAGCCTGCAGGCAGAGTCCATCCCCGTGGTCATTGCGTTGAATAAGACGGACCTTACCGAGAGCCGCCAACGCGCCTGGGACCACCTGCAGGCGCTCCTTCCGGCATACGACACCGCGACAAACGCCGGCCTACCGTCGGAATGGCCAGCGGTGCGCGTCTGTGAAATCAGCTGTAAAAATACGGATTCCACCGAGGGAATCGATCCGCTGCGGCAACGCATGCAGCGCCTGATGACGGAGAACACGGCAGAAGAAACGCCACCCACCTTTGCCCTCATTGGGCAGTCGGGCATGGGAAAGTCGAGCCTTCTGAACCGGCTTATCCCTGAGGCCTCCGCACAGACCCAGGCAATTTCTGAGGCACTACAGACAGGACGGCATACCACCACCGTCAGCCGCGGCTATGCATGGGCCCCCATACCTTCAGGCAGGCCTGCCTGGGTAATCGATACGCCCGGCTTTCAACGGTTTGGGCTCTCGCACCTCACCGTGAGCCAGATCGCCGAGATCTTCCCCGAGTGGTCAGAGATTCATACCCATGAGGCCTGCCGGTTTTATAACTGCCAACACCAGCACGAACCCGGATGCGCCATCAAGGCGGAGATCGCAGCCCTAGAGGAAAAAGATCCCGAACGAGGTAGACACCTAGCGCTTCGTCGCGAGGCCTGGCTCGGTCTGATCGAGGCTCTGTAGAAGGCTGCCGCAGGCGGCCTCGTGGTTAAACTGCCCCTCGCGATAGCGGCTAAGAATCTCTGCAGGCCAGACGCAATCAAAGACCTCGACCTCACCATCGACCGGTCTCGGCTGCACCATCTCGAGAGGGCGGATAGAAAAGACCCAGACCTGTTCATGATGCAGGCAGTCAGGCAGGAGCCGACAGACGCGTACCCTGCCAACAAACCGCATGAGGGGGAAGATGTTCTCGGCAAGCCCCGCCTCCTCTGCCGCCTCGCGCCGAATGGCTACAGCGGCCGACTCGTGGGCCGGTAGGCCCCCAGCTGCGGCTGCATCCCATAGCCCAGGATCGATGCGCTTATGCGCCGCGCGTTTTCCCACCCAGTACTTGCCCTGCGGCGTGAATAGGTTGAGTTGTACCGAAGAAGACAAGAGGCCCAGTGGACGAAATAGGCTGCGCTCAAGCACCAGAGGCTGTGGCTGCGCGGTGCCATCAAGCAGAATACCTGCCGAACGGTCACGCAGAATAAAGCGCTCATGACGCCAGCCCTCGGGGCCCAAATGATCTGCGAGCACTGCCTCTAGCGCGGAGAGGCGGTGCACATCGATCAGATGGGGCGCTGCTGCCTGCTGATCTGCTTGCTTGCCTGCCTGCGTCTCTGCGTGGGTATCTGCGTGCGTATCTGCCTTCGCGATGAGTCCAGCAGCCGACAGGGCAGAAAAGATACCCGGCGCCATAAAGCCGATCGGTCCGGA
>JBDLQX010000050.1:0-56703 GCA_039800345.1 Pseudomonadota bacterium
TCTGTAATATCACGGTCGTCTCGCTAGGTTATAAACCGAATCTTCAAGGAGTTCTCCCGTGCAGGTAAAAAAAGCGGTCTTCCCTATTGCCGGTCTCGGTACGCGGTTTCTGCCAGCCACCAAGGCAAGCCCCAAAGAAATGCTGCCCGTGGTCGATAAGCCGCTCATCCAATACGCCGTTGAAGAGGCCTATGCGGCCGGTATTCGACAGATGATTTTTGTCACCGGCCGCACCAAGCGCAGCGTCGAAGACCATTTTGATACGGCCTACGAACTCGAGAGTGAACTTGAACGTGCGGGCAAAGAGACACTCCTGGCTCTTGCCCAGAGCATTACCCCTGATGACATGATCTGCGCCTACGTGCGGCAGCCGCGCGCCCTGGGCCTGGGCCATGCGGTCTTGTGTGCCCGCGAGTTGGTGGGCCACGAACCCTTTGCGGTGCTCTTGGCCGACGACCTCATGGTGAGTGAGACGCCGATCATGAAGCAGATGACCGAGCAGTTTGCACAATGGCGGGCAAGCCTATTCGCAGTGCAAGACGTGCCCAAGGCGCACACCAATCGCTACGGCATCGTCAGTGGCCAGCCGGTGCCCCAGGCCCCTGCGCTGGTCGATGTCTCTGCCATTGTGGAGAAGCCCGCACCCGAGGTGGCACCGACCACGCTGGGCGTGGTGGGCCGTTACATTCTCACCCCTGGCATCTTTAATGAACTCGAGAATCTGCCGCGCGGGGCCGGGGGAGAAATCCAACTTACCGACGCCATTGCGCAGCTGCTCCGGCGCGAGAAGGTCTTTGCCTATCGATACCACGGCAAGCGGTACGACTGTGGTAGCAAGCTGGGTTTTTTACAGGCCACGGTAGATCTTGGTGTGAACCATGCCGAGGTGGGTGATGATTTTGCGCAGTGGCTCGAGCACGAGCGCAGCGCAGGCAAATAGCTGGCGCGCGCGGATCGCCAGTCGTTTTCACGCTAGGGATCGCGCCAGAAGAAATGAGAGGACGTGGGATGTCAAAGATTGTGATTGTCGGAACGGGCTACGTGGGCTTAAGCAACGCGGTACTGCTCTCCCAGCACCACCAGGTTACTGCGGTCGATATCGTGCAGGCCAAGGTCGACATGATCAATCGACGCGAATCCCCGATTGAAGACGCAGAGCTGCAAGACTATCTGCGCAACAAGAAGCTCACTCTCTCGGCAACGGTGAATGCCATCGATGCCTATGCCGACGCCGACCTGGTCATTATCGCCACGCCCACCGACTACGACCCGCAGACCAACTACTTCAACACCCGCTCGGTCGAGTCTGTCATTGCCGCGGTCTGCAAACACAATCCACAGGCACTCATGGTGGTGAAGTCCACGATTCCGGTGGGCTTTACCGAGCGTATGCGGGCCGAACACGGTACCCAGAACCTACTCTTTTCGCCAGAGTTTCTGCGTGAAGGCAAGGCGCTCTACGACAACCTCTACCCTTCGCGCATCGTGGTGGGCGAGAAGTCGGCGCGTGGCCAGTGGGTGGCCGATCTGCTGGCCGAAGGGGCGCTGAAAAAAGACATTGCTGTCTTGCTCACGGGTAGTACCGAGGCCGAGGCCATTAAGCTGTTTGCCAATACCTTTCTGGCGATGCGCGTGGCTTACTTCAACGAATTCGACAGCTATGCCATGTCGCATGGGCTCGATACCCGCCAGATCATCGAGGGCGTGAGCCTCGACCCGCGTATCGGCCAGCACTACAACAACCCCTCGTTTGGCTACGGCGGCTATTGCCTGCCCAAAGACACCAAGCAGCTGCTGGCCAACTTCGACCAGGTGCCACAGAGCCTGATTCGCGCGATTGTCGATGCCAACAGCACCCGCAAGGACTTCATCTCCTTCGACATTCTGAAGCGCAACCCCCGGGTGGTGGGTATTTACCGACTGGTTATGAAGGCCGGCAGTGACAACTATCGGGCCAGCAGCGTGCAGGGCATCATGAAGCGGCTAAAGGCCAAGGGCATCGAGGTGTTGGTCTATGAGCCTGTGCTGAAAGAGCCGGATTTCTTCCGGTCTCCCGTGCTGCACGACCTCGCGGACTTTAAGCGGCGCGCCGATGTCATTGTGGCCAACCGCATGAGTCCCGACCTGGCAGACGTCGCAGACAAGGTTTATACCCGAGACCTCTTTGGCGGCGATCTATAGCCGCACCGTCCGCATCGTAGAACCCGAACCTCGCTATTGACCGGGGCGCGTTGGGCGAATACGCCCAACGCTGGTTACGGCTCATCGGCCAGCCTTTTCGGCACCGTAGTTACCCTAGCCCATTTTTCATGAAGTGAAATTTTCATTTCACCATGTGATATTTTCTGCTGCGTAGCAGCATGAAAAATTTTCACTGCGCAGTTTTTCTTTCCACATTAAGAAATATTTTTCCTTATCTATTGATTTATAGAGAAAAATTTTTTTCTGGGTTTTCCGGCTGAGACCTGATGCAGAGCAGCAGTTTTCCTTACGATAACTATGCGACAAATTTTCTCTTACACCTTTTTCCATCTTGACTATTACAGGAGTTTTTTATGAACACACGTGAGCTAGAAGCCCAGAAGCTTCAAAAAGACTGGACCGAAAACCCCCGGTGGCGGGGCATCAAGCGCGGCTACTCGGCCGAAGACGTGATTCGGCTGCGTGGCTCATTGCAGCCAGAGCAGACCCTGGCCAAGCGGGGCGCTGAGAAGCTCTGGAACCTCGTCAACAACGAGCCCTTCGTGAATAGCCTTGGTGCGCTCACGGGCAACCAGGCCATGCAGCAGGCCAAGGCGGGGCTGAAGGCGGTCTATCTGTCGGGCTGGCAGGTGGCGGGTGACGCCAACCTGGCAGGGGAGATGTACCCCGACCAGTCGCTCTATCCCGCCAACTCGGTGCCCCTGGTCGTTCGCCGCATCAACAACACCTTCACCCGTGCAGACCAGATTCAGTGGATGGAAGGCAAGAACCCGGGCGAAGACGGCTATATCGACTACTTCCTGCCGATCGTGGCGGATGCCGAAGCAGGCTTTGGTGGCGTGCTCAATGCCTTTGAACTCATGAAGTCCATGATTGATGCGGGTGCGGCCGGTGTGCACTTTGAAGACCAGCTGGCTTCTGTGAAGAAGTGCGGGCACATGGGGGGCAAGGTACTGGTACCCACCCGTGAAGCCGTTGCAAAGCTCGTGGCCGCGCGCCTTGCCGCCGACGTCATGGGCGTGCCCACGGTGCTGCTGGCCCGTACGGATGCCGAGGCCGCCGACCTGGTCACCTCGGATGTCGATGAGAACGACCAACCCTACCTCACGGGTGAGCGTACCGTCGAGGGCTTCTATCGCAGCAAGAATGGTCTGGAGCAGGCCATCTCACGCGGTCTGGCCTATGCGCCCTATGCCGACATGATCTGGTGTGAGACGGGTACGCCCGACCTTGCCTATGCCAAGGCCTTCGCCGATGCCATTCATAAGCAGTTCCCCGGCAAGCTCTTGGCCTACAACTGCTCGCCCTCGTTTAACTGGAAGAAGAACCTCGACGACGCCACGATTGCCAAGTTCCAGCGCGAGCTCGGCGCCATGGGCTACAAGTTCCAGTTCATTACCCTGGCGGGCTTCCACGCGCTGAACTACTCCATGTTCAACCTCGCCCACGGCTATGCCCGCAACAACATGTCGGCCTTCGTGGAACTGCAAGAGGCCGAGTTCGCCGCCGCGGCCAGGGGCTTCACCGCCGTGAAGCACCAGCGAGAGGTGGGTACGGGCTATTTTGATGCCGTCACCACCACCATTGAGCGCGAGGCCTCCACGGCCGCACTCAAAGGCTCCACCGAAGACGAGCAGTTTTTTGATGGCAAGCCCGCCATGAAGAAGGTGGCCTAGGGCAGAAAAGGCAGGCGCCGCAGTGCGGCCCGCATCGGCGGGCTCGCTGCGAGGTGCCCAAGCCGGAGTATCATCTCGGCAGAATTAGAGGAGACCGCACGCATCCGCATCCAGAGGTGCCGTGACGACAACATAAAGACTGGGGGGCCCTTGCAATCCAAGGGCCACAGAGAGAAAAGAGGGGGCTTATCGGCCCTCTCTTTTTATGCCGCCGGGCCGTATCCCTGCGCTGTCACCGGGCCGTGTCCTAGCGCTTTCGCCGGGCCGCGCCCGAGGGTTGCCATGGGGCTGCATTCTTTGGCCTTCATAGGGCCGCACCATACGGCGTGGTGTCGTAGCCAGGGCGGGGCGCGGATTTAGCAGGGTACGCCCCTGGGCGAGCGGGTCTTGGCCCAGGGCACGGACCAGCCAAGGCAGGGCCTGGTCGCAGGCCTCCTTCAGCCCGTAGGGCGGGTTGATCACCATCAGATGGCTGCCCATGAGGCCCAGACCATCGTCCTGTGGGGGGCGCACGCGTAGATCGATCTGCAGACGCTCGGCCTCGAGCCCGTGGAGCTGGACCAAAAATCGCTGTAGCTCAAACCGCTGAATCATGGGCATCCAGACCACCACCACCGTATGGGCCATGCGCTGCAAGGTCTCCCTGATGCAGGCCCATGCCTTGGCATAGTCGGTGCGCAGTTCATAGGAGGGATCGATAACCACCATCGCCCGCTTCGAGACGTTGGGCAGCAAGGCCTTCGGCGCCTCAAAGCCGTTGGCATGGTGGGCCTTCACGCGCCGGCCATAGCCGCCTAAGGCCTGGCCCAGGTGACTGAAGTCACTCGGATGCAGTTCGAAGGCATGCAGCAGGTCTTTGGCCCGTAGCCGTTCGGCAAGCAGCAGGGGAGAGCCGGGAATGCGTTCGAGTCGTGTGCCCGTATTGAGTCGACGCACCTCCTGCAGGTAGGCCTCGATCAGGGGGGGCACGCCGTCTCCCTTCTTCTCAAAGAGCGGCAAGACACCGGTATTGAATTCGCCCTTACCACGCATCAGCGGCTCGCCGACGCGGTACTGACCGGAGCCCGCGTGGGTATCGATCACCAACACGGGGCTGGGCTTTTTCTGCAGATAGTCGAGGCAATAGAGCATGACCGCGTGCTTGATCACATCGGCATGGTTTCCTGCATGAAAGGCGTGGCGGTAGGCAAGCATCGCCGTACTCTACAGGGAAAGCCTAGTAGGCCACGGGAACCGGATCTAGGCTGCGCCACAAGAGCCAAGTTGCCACCGTGCGGTACGGGCGCCAGCGCTCTGCAAGCCGCATGGCCCGGGCCCGTCGCGCAGCGGGGCTGTCCCCCGGATGTTGTCGCCCATAGGCCGATAGCGACCGCGGGTAGTGCAGATCGATGGCCTTGAGAATCCCGAGATCGTCCACAGGAAAAATATCGGGCCGCATGAGTGTGAAGATCAAAAACATCTCGGCGGTCCACCGGCCGATACCGGGCTGGCCGACGAGCAGCCGAATGACCGCCTCGTCGTCAAGCAGGCTGAACTGGTGCTCGAGCCCAGGGGTGTTGGCAAACCATTGGGCGAGTTGCAACAGATAGGCGCGTTTGCGGCCAGATAGCCCCACCGTCTCTAAGGCCCTCTCGGCGCCGAGTACCCCACCAGGGGTTACTTGCGGCCGTTGCGCGTTCGTGCCTGCCGCCTGCAGTAGTCTGGCCCAGATTGCGTCGGCCGCCTTCACGGAGATCTGCTGGCCAACAATCGACCGCACCAGGGTGGTAAAGGGGTCTCCCCGACTCTGCAGGCAGTGGGGATGGGCGATCTCGGCCAGTTCGCCCATGACGGGGTCGACCGATCGCAAGGTAAGAAGCGCATCGCTCCAGTAAGAAGGCGTCTGTGGCTGCATGGCCCGCATGGTTTCACTCCCCATGGCGAACTGCAAATGGGGGTCTATAGGATTCTGTGCGGGTTTCAACGGATCTATACGGCGCCCGTCGCGTTAGGGTAGTCTGCCTTCTCGGAGGGCAGCATTGCCCGGTTATGGTGCCAACCGCAGGGCTGGGGTGCGCGCCTTCCCCTGGTGTGGGCCCCTGTTCGTGAAGACTACCCATGGCATACGGTTTGCATCGTTCTGCGCACATGACCTCTCTCGTCGCTCCCTCCCCCGTTGATGAGCTCTTGCTTGGCCCGGGTGATGGCGCGGATCCCCGTCCCCATGTGGCTGCTTATTGGAACTGGTTGAAATCCCAGCCCGAGCAGACGATCGAGAAGGCCCAGCAGGATGCGGATCTTCTGTTTCGTCGGGTGGGCATTACCTTTAACGTCTACGGCGATGAGGCGGGCGCAGAGCGCCTGATTCCCTTTGACCTCATTCCACGCATCATTCCCTGGAACGAATGGCAGCAGCTCGAAAGGGGATTGCGCCAGCGGCTTCAGGCGCTCAATGCCTTCATCCAGGACATCTACAGCCAACAAAAGATTCTTGCCCAGAAGGTAGTGCCGGCAGATCTGATCTTGGGCAACAGCCAGTACCGGGCGGTCATAAAGGGCATCAAGATGCCCTTTGATGTCTGGGCCCATATTGGGGGCGTAGACATTGTTCGGGCGGGGGCAGGCGAGTTTTATGTGCTCGAAGACAACCTGCGGGTGCCCTCGGGCGTTTCGTACATGATCGAAGACCGCAAGGTCATGATGCGGCTCTTCCCCGAACTCTTTGCCCGCAATAGCGTGGCCCCGGTAGAGCATTATCCCGATCTCCTGCTGCAGCATCTGCGGTCGGTTGCGCCTCAGGGTATTGATGATCCCACCGTGGTCGTGCTCACCCCTGGGGTCTACAACAGTGCCTACTTCGAGCACGCCTATCTTGCCCAACAGATGGGGGTTGAGTTAGTCGAAGGTCCGGACCTCTTTGTGCAGGAAGATCGCGTCTATGCCAAGACCACCCGCGGCCCGCGGCGCATCGATGTCATCTACCGCCGCATCGATGATGACTTTATCGACCCCGAGGTCTTTCGCGCCGATTCGGTACTGGGGGTCAAGGGCCTCATGCGGGCGATCTTTGAGGGCAGGGTGACCGTCTGCAATGCGGTGGGTACCGGCATCGCCGACGACAAATCGGTCTATCCCTACGTGCCCGACATGATTCGTTACTACCTGGGCGAGGAGCCCGTACTGGCCAATGTGCCTACCTACCTCTGCCGGCGTCCCGACGAATTAAGTTATGTGCTCGCCCATCTCGAGGAACTTGTGGTCAAAGAAACCCACGGGGCGGGCGGCTACGGCATGCTCATTGGGCCCAAGGCTACCAAGGCCCAGATTGAGGATTTTCGGGCCCGCATTCTTGCCTCGCCCGAGACCTACATTGCGCAGCCCACATTGGCCTTATCCACCTGCCCCACCTATGTCGAAGAGGGCGTCGCACCTCGCCACATCGATCTGCGTCCGTTCGTGCTCAGTGGAAAAGAGATTTCGATGGTGCCCGGTGGACTCACCCGCGTGGCCTTAAAAAAGGGCTCGTTGGTGGTCAACTCCTCGCAGGGTGGGGGTACCAAAGACACCTGGGTGCTCTACCATGCTTAGCCGGCTCGCAGACCACCTCTACTGGATGTCCCGCTACATTGAACGGGCGGAGAACACCGCCCGCATGCTCGATGTGCAGCACCAGGCGGTCATGCTGCCCAACCCCGCGGCAGACCCCTTTGACCACTGGCGGGCAGTGCTCGAGATCACCGAGCTGCAGCCCATGTTTGCCCAGCGGGGCTTGGTAAGCGATGGCGAGCGGGTCTTACGCTTCATGGTCACAGACCCACAGAACCCTTCCAGCATCTACAGCTGTATAACCGCCGCCCGCGAAAATGCCCGCGCGGTGCGGGTGGTGCTCACCACTGACATCTGGGAAGTCGTGAACACCATGTGGCTCGATATGCGGACTCTGTTTCGCGATCCTTCCTGGATCCGTGACCCCAACAAGATCTTCGACTGGGTCAAGGTGCAGTCGCATCTCTTTCGTGGGGTGATGATTGGCACACTGCTCAAAGATGAGGCGTTCTTCTTCTGTCGCATGGGCACCTTTATTGAGCGGGCCGACAATACCGCCCGAATTCTCGATGTGAAATATGTGGCCCATCGCAATCACGAGAGTCAGAACCAAGACCGGGCCGACTACTATTTCTGGGCCTCGGTACTGCGGTCGGTATCGGCCTTTGAGATTTATCGCAAGGTCTACCGCGATGTCATTACGCCCTTGCGTATCGCAGAGCTGCTCATTCAACGGGGGGACATGCCGCGGTCGTTGTTGGCATGTCTCAATGAGCTCACCGTGAATCTCGAGCAGGTCTCTCCCGGTCACGGAGCCCGCGCCCTGCGCATGGCAGGTCGCCTGCGCGCTGATCTGCAGTATCTCCTGGTCGATGCCGAGTTTGAATCCCAGATCCACGACTTCCTTACGGGCTTTCTGGTGAAGGTGAATCAGCTTGGTCAGGCCTTAAGCGAAGAGTTTTTGGTGCCTTTGACGACAAGCGATTAAACTTCGGGGCATGACTTACTGCGTGGCCACCCGCCTTCACGAAGGCATTGTCTTTCTGTCTGATTCTCGCACGAATGCGGGCATGGATCAGATTTCGACTTTTCGCAAAATGACCGTCTTTGAGCGCGCTGGCGAGCGCGTGATTGTGCTCATGAGCGCGGGTAATCTAGCCATTACCCAGAGTGTGCGAGAGGTCCTTAGCGAGTCGTCTGAGGCCGAGTCGCTCTGGTCGGCCACCACCATGTCAGAGGCCGCCGCCATAGTGGGGTCCGCGGTGCGTAAGGTCTACGACCGCGACCACAAGTCGTTGTTAGACTTTGGCATTGAGTTTAACTGCAGCTTTCTGCTTGGCGGGCAGATTCAGGGCGAGTCATGCCGGCTCTACAACATCTACTCCGCAGGAAATTTTATTGAGGCAGGCTCGGACTGCCCCTATTTTCAGATTGGCGAATCTAAGTACGGCAAGCCCATTCTTGATCGGGTGATCAAGCCCAATACCGACCTCGATGAGGCGGCCAAGTGTCTGCTCATCTCGATGGACTCCACGCTGAAGTCCAATATCTCCGTGGGTATGCCGCTCGACCTGCTTATTTATCGCACAGACGAGCTCAAGGTCGCGCGGTTTGTCAGCATCACCGACGAGGACCCCTACTTTGCCCATATTCGTTCGCGTTGGGGCCAGCTCTTGCGCGAGGCCTTCCATGAACTGCCACAGCCCGACTGGGCCACCATGCCCACTGAGGGCTCCCGGCCGGTCTTCGAGCGGCAGATTCGTACCCCCGATCAGTAGGCCGGAGGGCGACAGAGTCGACCATGCTCATTGTTCTTTCTCCAGCCAAGAGCCTTGACTTTGCATCGCCGTTTCCGCCGGTGGCGGTGACCGATCCCGTGCTCGAAGACCAGGCGGCCGCATTGGCTAAGCTGCTAAAGCCCCTGGGGGCGCCCGCTTTGGCGAAGCTCATGGATATCAGCGACAGTCTGGCTGCACTCAACGCCGACCGATTCAAGGCCTGGTCGCCCAAGGCCGGGCCCCCGGCCGCGCGCCCCGCGCTTCTTGCTTTTAACGGCGATGTCTATGAGGGTCTCAATGCAGCAACGCTCAGAGCCAACGATCTGGCCTGGGCCCAAGACCATCTGCGTATTCTCTCGGGCCTCTATGGGGTCTTGCGGCCACTCGATCGCCTGCAGGCCTATCGGCTCGAGATGGGGACGCGGCTGGCAAACCCACGGGGCAAAGATCTCTATGCCTTCTGGGGCCACCGGATTACCGATGTGTTAAACGACGCGTTGTTGGCCCAGGCGAAGAAGTCCAAGCGGCCGCCGGTGCTTCTTAACCTGGCCTCGGAGGAATACTTTAAGTCGGTGCGCTGCAGGCCCGTGGCCGCGACCGCCTCCGACCCTGGTGGGCCTGGGCTACAGGCCGAGGTGGTGAGCCCTGTGTTCGAAGACGAAAAAAATGGGGCCTTTAAAATTATTAGCTTTTATGCGAAGCGGGCCCGTGGGCTCATGGCCCGATATGTCACCGACCATCGTATCGATGCGCCCGACGGTCTTGCGGCCTTTGATCTTGAGGGCTATCAGTTTGCACCAAAGGTCTCTACTCCCCTGCAGCCGGTGTTTCGGCGCCTGGAGAAACACCAGCCCCTCAGGGCTGCTTAGGGCTGCTTAGGGCTGCTAGATCCGCTCAGTGGCCCTTAGGCTGTATGGAGCGGTGGCAGAATCTGTGGCTCGGGCTCGAGCCAGACCCCAAAACGGCTCATCACCGCCTGCTGGATATCGCGGGCCAGCCCCAGAATATCGTGGCCGGTAGCTTTGCCATGATTTACCAACACAAGCGCATGACGGGAATAGACGCCCGCCTCGCCCCGACGTGCCCCTTTGAGTCCCGCAGATTCAATGAGCCAGCCCGCAGAGAGCTTCTTGCCGGTGGCGTGGGGGTAGACGGGCATTTCCGGGTACTGAGACCGCAGCGCAACGGCCAGGCCCTCGGGTACGAGCGGGTTTTTAAAGAAGCTGCCCACGTTGCCAAGTTCTTCCGGGTCGGGCAGCTTTTCTCGGCGCAAGGAGATCACCGCATGGGCAATCTGCAGCGGCTGAGGCCGATCCGCTATGCCCATCTGGGCAAGCCGCCCTGAGAGCCCGGCATAGTTCACCACCTGCGGGGCCCGCGTGCTGGGCCAGAGGCAGAAGTCCACTGCCGTAATGAGAAACCGGGGCGCATTCCAGGGGCCCTGCATGGTGGGCTCCTTAAACACGCTGTGGCGGTAGTCGAATCGACAGCTTTCTCTGGGGAAGACGACATGGTCTCTGGAGGTGAAATCCCAGGCATGGACGGCCTCAACCCGTTCTGCCAGCTCGACCCCATAGGCGCCGATGTTCTGAATCGGGGCGGCCCCTACCGTCCCGGGAATGAGGGCGAGATTCTCTAGCCCACCGAGGCCTTGCGAGAGTGTCCACATCACAAAGGCATGCCACGACTCCCCCCCTGCGCAGCGAATCCGCACAAAGCCCTCTTTTTCGGGCAGGCGAACAATGCCGCGCAGCCGATTGTGCAGCACGACTTCCTCAAAGGGCTGGTCGTGGTTTGACTGCAATACCAGATTGCTGCCTCCTCCAAGAATGACCCGGGGTCGGCTGCCCAGCGATTCGGAGATCGCGAGCAGGTCTGCAGATCGCTCCAGGGAAACCAGCGATCGGGCGAAGGCCGCCAGGTGCAGGGTGTTGAGGTCGGCGAGGCTTATCAAACGCGAGGGGTCAGGCAAATGGGTATTTGGCCCTTAGGCGGCCACGGGCATCGACTGGGCAAGTCGCACGTAGATAGGAGCCAAGGGTACCGCCTGGGTAATCTCAATAAGCCCTTCGCGGGCGAGTTCAAGGAGCGCCAGAAAATGCACGACCACCACAGGGAGCCCGCCACCCTGGGTCAGCGACTCTTCAAAGAGCTCAGCGAACTCAACAAATTCTGCCGTCTGCAGTTGGCGCAGAATCTTTGACATATGCTCACGTACCGAGAGGGCCTCCCGGCTCACCTGGTGGTGGGCCACCAGGCGCGCCCGGCGCAGCAGATCTCGCCAGGCCGTCTGCAGATCGATGGGCTGCACCTGCGGCAGTCGCGGAACGGTCTGTTCGATTGATACCGCGGCAGCCACAATCTCCCGGCCCACCTGAGGCAGTGCGTCGATCTTCTCGGCAGCGAGTTTGATCTTTTCGTATTCGAGCAGTCGGCGTACGAGTTCGGCCCGTGGGTCTTCGGGCTCGGGCTCGCCTTCACGGGGCCGCACTGGGAGCAACATGCGCGACTTAATCTCGATGAGCATGGCGGCCATCAGCAGGTACTCGGCTGCCAGTTCTAGGTTGTGGTTGCGTACCTCATCGATGTAGGTCAGGTACTGGCGTGTGACCTCAACCATGGGAATATCGAGGATGTTGAAGTTCTGTCGGCGGATAAGGTAAAGCAGAAGATCCAGAGGCCCTTCAAAGGCCTCAAGAATGACTTCTAGCGCATCGGGTGGAATGTAGAGATCCCTGGGGAGGTCGACCAGGGGCTCGCCATAAAGGCGCGCAATCGAGGTGAGTGCGGCCGTCTCAGGCGTTGTGATAGACATAGGGCTTCTGTGGCACGCGCATCTTCTCGCGGCGCGCCTGCTCTTCGAGGCTCACTGGGGGGCGGTCCCAGAGTCGCAGGCGGCCTTCCACCTGGGCTGCCTCCAGCTCAGGCTGCTCGGCCTTCAGGTTCTTCAGAAACTGGGTGATCTCTGACTCGTAGTGCGGGCGGGTCAGGCGCATCGTCGTTCTCCTTGCAAAATCAGTAATCGGCTAGCTTCGGTTGGCCTCGATGAGGGCATCGACCTGGCTGCGGTCGATGCGGGTCACCAGGTGAGAAAACGGCTGGACGTGATCGACTTCGGGCATGTCGATCTCTGCCCAGCGCCAGCCGAAGCTGCGGCCGAAGACCTCGGCCAGCGCGCGGTCGGTGGTGCGGGGAAGAATGGGAGAGGCTGCCGCGCAGAGTCGTGCAAAGCACCGCAGCGTGGTGGAGCAGACCCGATGCAAGAGTCGCTGTGCCTCAGGCTCCGGCAGCTTCTTGGCCAGTTCCCAGGGCTTAAAGAGGTCAACATATTCGTTGACGGCATCCATGAGGCTACCCAGGTCGCGCACGGCCCTAGCCGTATCACGCTGCTCATAGGCCTCGGCCAGGCTCTCGCCGGAGGCGGCCAGCCGGGCCTCCAGGGCAGCGTGTGGGGAGTCCGGAGCAAGCAGGCGTGCGTCTTTGAGTAGCGCGCCTGCGAAATGCTTCACCACAAATCCCGAGGACCGGCTGGCGATGTTGGCAAACTTCCCGACCAGATCGCTGTTGACCTTGGCAATGAAGTCGTTGAAGTTGAGGTCCAGGTCTTCGAGGCTGCCGTTAAGTTTGGAGGCAAAGTAGTAGCGTAGCCACTCAGGGTTGAGCTTCTGGTCGATATAACTCTGGGCGGTAATAAAGGTGCCGCGCGACTTGCTCATCTTGGCGCCATCGACCGTTAAGAATCCGTGGGCAAAGACCCGGGTGGGTGTGCGGTGGCCCGAGAAATGCAGCATGGCCGGCCAGAAGAGCGTGTGAAAGTAGAGAATATCCTTGCCGATGAAGTGCACCTGCTCCACTGCAGAGTCTGGTGCCACATAGGATGCAAAGTCGGCCTTATTCTCCTCACACCATTTCTTGAGGCCCGCGTAATAGCCAATGGGGGCATCGAGCCAGACATAAAAATATTTGCCCGGCGCGCCGGGAATCTCAAACCCGAAATAGGGCGCGTCGCGCGAGATATCCCAGTCGCCCAGACTGGCCTCGGTTTCCGTCTCCGGGCTCTCGGCGGTGGTTGACTCTCCGAGCCACTCTTTGAGTTTATTGGCCGCCTCGGCCTGTAACCGCCCCGATTCAAGGGCCCACTGCCGCAAGAAGGACACGCAGCGGGGGTCGGAGAGCCGAAAGAAATGGTGCGCACTCTGCCGTGTGACCGGCTGGGCGCCGCTGACCGCAGACACGGGATTCTTTAAGTCGGTGGGCGCGTAGGTAGCGCCGCAGGCCTCGCAGGAATCGCCATACTGTTCTTTGGCCCCGCACTTGGGGCACTCCCCTTTAATAAAACGGTCCGGTAGAAACATCTCTCGCACCGGGTCGTACATCTGGGCAATCTCGCGCACCTCGATAAGACCCTGTTCTTTCAAGGCCTGATAGATCTGCTCGGAGAGCAGCCGGTTCTCTTCTGAATGGGTGGTGTAGTACCGGTCGAACTGAACACCAAAGGCGGCAAAGTCGCGGGTATGTTCTTGCCAGACGCGGTCGATTAGGGCCTCCGCGGTGATGCCCTCTTTCTCGGCCCGCAACATGATGGGGGTGCCATGGGTATCGTCGGCACAGATGTAGACCACCGCATGCCCGCGAAGGCGCTGAAACCGTGCCCAGATATCGGTCTGAATGTATTCCACCAGGTGCCCCAGGTGGATCGCTCCGTTGGCATAGGGCAGGGCAGAGGTAAGAAAGATAGACCGGGCGGCGGGGGTAATGACACTTGGGCGCGACATGGGTCGTAAGTGTAGGGCAAGACCGTGAATTCGGTGGATAATCGCGGCCATGACTATTAAGAGCGACCACTGGATTCGGCGCATGGCGGCCGACCACGAGATGATTACGCCGTTTGAGCCCGAGCAGGTGCGCATGGCCAATGGCCAGAAGATCGTCTCGTACGGTACGTCGAGCTACGGCTACGATGTGCGCTGTGCGGATGAATTCAAGATCTTCACCAATATCAACAGCACCATTGTTGACCCGAAGAATTTCGATACCGGATCGTTCGTCGACTTCAAGGGGCCAGTCTGCATCATCCCCCCTAACTCGTTTGCCCTGGCCCGCACCATTGAATACTTCCGTATTCCCCGTAGCACCCTGGTGGTCTGCCTGGGAAAGTCTACCTATGCCCGTACGGGCATCATCGTGAATGTCACCCCTCTGGAGCCTGAGTGGGAGGGGCATGTCACCCTCGAGTTTTCCAACACCACGCCGCTGCCCGCAAAGATTTATGCGGGTGAGGGCTGTGCCCAGATGTTGTTCTTCGAGAGCGACGAGATCTGTTCCACGTCGTACAAAGACCGCGGGGGCAAGTACCAGGGGCAGACAGGCGTCACGCTGCCCAAGACGTAGGGGGCTGGGGCTTACACGACAGCCTGGTAAAACGCTACCTGCCTCGGTGAGGTGCTTGAGAATTAAGCCGCAGGGGTGGGCGGTACCGAAGGCCCTGGCCGCGCATATACCAGCCGCGTGCCACTCGCCAGGTCGTGCAGGGTCTGCCGGTCTTTGCGCAACAGGGGTACCGCAAGCCAGAGCCCGGTGACTAGGCTCGGCATCCCCACCAGCGCGCGCACCAGCGCCTGCCGTGGGCTTGCCGGCAGCCCCGTCTGGGCATCGACCACCCGCAGCTGCAGGGTCTGCATAGGCAAGGTGACCTTGCCGCGACTCCATCCCCAGACAAAATAGGCCACCAGAATGGAGAGGATAAGCAGCTGCAGCCCGATGCGTTTGGCCACCGCTGCGGAGGATCCAGGCGCGTCTTGGTCGGTCTGACCGGTCACGACCGTATAAAAAAAACTCAGCAAGAGTACGGGCCCTACCAGCAGGAAGGTCTCGTATCCCATCGCGACAAAGCGTCGCCAGACCGATGCATTGGTGATCTGCATTAATGCACCACGCGGGAGAAGGAGAACTCGCCGTTCTGCAGGTCCACGGGCACCACATCATTTGGCCCAAACCGTCCCTCAAGGATGAGCCTGGCCACTGGGTTCTCAATCTGCGACTGAATAGCCCGCTTCAAGGGTCGCGCCCCGTAAAGCGGATCAAAGCCCACTTTAGCGATCTCGTCTAAGGCCTCGTCGGAGACTTCGAGTCGCAGGTCGCGCTCTGCGAGCCGCTGGGCGAGTCGATCAAGTTGAATCTGGGCGATGCTGCGCACATGGTCTCTGCCAAGGGCATGGAAGATCACGATCTCATCAATCCGGTTAATAAATTCTGGCCGGAAATGGTTCTTCACCTCGCCCATGACCGCCACCTTGATGTCGGCTGCGGGCTGTCCCGAGAGGCGCTGGATTTCGTGCGACCCCAGGTTGGAGGTCATCACCACTACCGTGTTGCGGAAGTCCACCGTGCGCCCCTGCCCATCGGTGAGTCGGCCATCGTCGAGGACCTGCAAGAGCACATTGAAGACATCCGGGTGGGCCTTCTCTACTTCATCGAGCAAGATTACGCTGTAGGGCTTGCGGCGCACGGCCTCCGTGAGTGTGCCGCCCTGGTCGTAGCCCACATAGCCTGGGGGCGCCCCGATAAGGCGTGAGACGGAATGCTTCTCCATAAATTCGCTCATGTCAATGCGTACGAGGTGGTCTTCGGCATCAAACAAGAACTGGGCAAGCGCCTTACAGAGCTCGGTCTTGCCCACGCCAGTCGGCCCGAGAAAAAGAAAAGATCCATAGGGCCGATTGGGGTCGGAGAGCCCAGCCCGCGAACGGCGAATCGCATCGGAGACGAGCGTGACCGCCTCGTCTTGGCCCACCAACCGCTGGTGCAGAAACCGTTCCATTTCCAGGAGCTTCTCCCGCTCGCCTTGCATCATCTTGCTTACGGGAATGCCGGTGGCGCGCGAGACCACCTCGGCAATCTCTTCGGCGCCTACCTGGGTGCGCAAGAGCTTCGGGCGGCCGCCTGCGGGGGCCGCTACGCCGCCTTTGGCTGCGATGTCATCGGCGGTCTTGAGCTTGGCTTCCAGCTCCGGTAGCCGGCCGTACTGCAGTTCGGAGACCTTCTGCCAGTCGCCCTTGCGGGTGTACTGCTCGATCTCCAGGCGCAGCCGTTCGATCTCTTCCTTAATGTGTTGGGTGCCCTGCACCGCCATCTTCTCGGCGCGCCAGATCTCCTCGAGATCGGAGGCCTCGCGCTCAAGCCGCTTGATCTCCTCTTCAATGAGGTCAAACCGTTTCTTCGAGGCGTCGTCTTTCTCCTTGCGTACCGCCTCGCGCTCGATCTTCAACTGGATCAACCGCCGGTCGAGCTTGTCCATCGACTCGGGCTTGGAGTCGATTTCCATTTTGATGCGGCTTGCGGCCTCATCGATGAGATCAATGGCCTTGTCGGGCAGAAACCTGTCGGTGATGTACCGGTTGGACAATTCGGCAGCTGCCACAATGGCGGGGTCGGTGATTTCTACCCCGTGGTGTACCTCATAGCGCTCTTGTAAGCCGCGCAGAATGGCAATCGTGGCCTCCACACTGGGCTCGCCTACCAGCACCTTCTGAAACCGGCGCTCTAAGGCGGCATCTTTCTCGATGTATTTGCGGTATTCGTCGAGGGTCGTGGCGCCGATGCAGTGCAGTTCGCCACGGGACAAGGCGGGCTTCAACATATTGCCCGCGTCCATGGCGCCTTCAGCCTTACCGGCTCCCACCATGGTATGAATCTCGTCGATAAAGACAATCGGATGGCCATGGGGGCTTTGCTCCGCCATGGCCGCCACGTCTTTGAGCACGGACTTCAGGCGCTCTTCAAACTCTCCGCGAAACTTTGCCCCCGCCAGCAGCGCCGCCATATCCAGGGTGAGCACCTTCTTGCCCTTGAGGCCCTCTGGCACCTCGCCATTTACGATCCGCTGGGCTAGGCCCTCGGCGATTGCCGTCTTGCCTACGCCGGGCTCGCCGATGAGCACGGGATTGTTCTTGGTACGCCGTTGCAAAATTTGAATGCAGCGGCGAATCTCGTCGTCTCGGCCAATGACCGGATCGAGTTTGCCAGCGCTGGCCCGCTCGGTGAGGTCGACGGTGTATTTCTTCAGGGCCTCGCGCTGGTCTTCCGAGTCGGCGGAGTCTACCTTGGCACCGCCTCGTACTGCCTGAATGGCCAGCTCCAGGTTCTGGCGCGAGACACCACTCTCACGAAGCAGCTTTCCCGCCTCGCATTTGTCCTCGGCAAGCACCAGCAGGAAGAGTTCGCTGGCCACAAACTGGTCCCCGCGCTTCTGGGCCTCCCGGTCGGTAAGGTTCAGCAGGCGGCCAAGCTCGGAGCCCACGTGGATCTCGCCCGTGGCCTGGCTTACCTTGGGTAGCCGGTCTAGGCTCTGCCGGGCCTCTTGGGAGAGTTTGTTGGTGTTGGCCCCGGCCCGCGCAAGGAGCGAACGTGTGGAGCCCTCGGGCTGCTCGAGCAGGGCAAGCAGCAGGTGCTGCGGTTCGATGGCCGAGTTGTCTTGGCCTAGGGCCAGGCTCTGGGCGTCAGAGAATGCCTGCTGGAAGGCCGTTGTTAGCTTGTCGAGTCGCATGCCAGATTCCTTTGTTGTCTTGGCTGTCTTGGGGCAGGCCACCAGGCCATGCCCTAATGGTTTCAAGATGAGGGCGCTCGTTGGCAATTCAAGGCACTGCCGGTCGTACCCCCGTGGAATTTGACCTGGTTTTGGCCAAGGCCTATCATTTAAGGCTTGCCAGAACTAACGGCAAGACGACTGAGTGAATGCGATAGAACCGTCGGAGCCCGCCCCACAAGGGTGGTTGCATCCGCCGATCCATCAGCTCAAAGGCCCCGTTCCAATGCCTGGGTCGCCGGTCTCGCAAACAGCGGGTGCGGGTGGCCCCGGCGGGCAGGGAACTCTAGAACTGTTTAGGACCGAACCACATGGAAATCACAGGCGCAGAAATCCTGGTGCGTTGTCTCCAGGAAGAGAAGGTCGAGCACCTTTTTGGCTACCCCGGCGGGGCCGTGCTCTACATCTACGACGAAATCTTTAAGCAAAAGCAGGTTAAACACATTCTCGTGCGACACGAGCAGGCGGCTGTGCATGCGGCCGATGCCTATGCCCGTAGCAGCGAAAAGGTGGGTGTCTGCCTGGTCACGAGTGGCCCCGGCGTTACCAATGCGGTGACGGGCATTGCCACGGCCTATATGGACTCCATTCCCATGGTGATCATTAGTGGCCAGGTGCCCACCCATGCCATCGGCCTGGATGCCTTCCAGGAATGCGACACCGTGGGTATTACCCGCCCCTGTGTGAAGCACAACTTCCTGGTCAAAGACGTCAAAGACCTGGCGGTCACGATCAAGAAGGCCTTCCATCTCGCACGGACCGGGCGTCCGGGCCCGGTGCTCGTCGATGTACCCAAAGACATTACCGTAGCCCGGTGTAAGTTTGAGTACCCCGAGCAGGTCACGCTACGTTCCTACACCCCCATTACCAAGGGCCACAGCGGCCAGATCCGTAAGGCGGTGCAGATGATTCTCTCTGCCGAGCGGCCCATGATCTATTCGGGCGGGGGGGTGATTCTGTCCAATGGTTCCGAACAGCTCAACGCTCTGGTGGATCTTCTGGGCTACCCCTGCACCAATACGCTGATGGGGCTGGGCGCCTACAAGGCCACCGATAAGAAGTTTCTTGGCATGCCCGGTATGCATGGCACCTACGAGTGCAACATGGCGATGCAGAACTGCGACGTCCTGGTAGCGGTTGGTGCCCGGTTCGATGACCGCGTCATCGGCAACCCCAAACACTTCGCCCAGAACCCACGCAAAATCATTCATATTGACATCGACCCCTCGTCGATCTCCAAAAGGGTGAAGGTGGATGTCCCGATTGTGGGCGACGTGAAAGACGTACTCATCGATCTTTTGGCCCAACTCAAAGAGGCCATGGCTGCGGGCCAGAAGCCGCCTGAGAAGCCTTTGGCAGCCTGGTGGAAGCAGATTGAGGAATGGCGTGGCGTAAATTGCCTGGCCTACAAAAAGAGCGAGGAATTTATTAAGCCGCAGGCTGTGATTGAGGCCGTCTGGCGTATCACGAAGGGGGATGCCTTTATTACCTCTGATGTCGGCCAGCACCAGATGTGGGCAGCGCAGTACTACAAATTTGACAAGCCCCGCCGCTGGATCAACTCGGGGGGGCTGGGCACCATGGGAGTGGGCCTGCCCTATGCCATGGGCGTGAAGTTTGTCCATCCCGAGGCAGAGGCCGTTTGTATTACCGGAGAGGCCTCCATTCAAATGTGTATTCAGGAGCTCTCCACCTGCCAGCAGTACCGTCTACCGATCAAGATCGTGAACCTCAATAACCGTTATTTGGGCATGGTTCGCCAGTGGCAGGAAATTGAATACGGCAGCCGTTACTCCGAGAGTTATATGGAGTCGCTACCCGACTTTGTGAAGCTTGCCGAGTCCTACGGACACGTGGGCATGAAGATTGAGAAGCCGGCCGATGTTGAGCCTGCACTAAAAGAAGCCTTCGCACTCAAAGATCGGCTGGTCTTCATGGACTTCATCACCGACCAGAGCGAAAACGTCTGGCCCATGGTGCAGTCAGGCAAGGGCCTCACCGACATGCTTCTTGGTTCAGAAGACCTCTAAAGGCGGG
Organism: Pseudomonadota bacterium; assembly: GCA_039800345.1. Lineage (GTDB taxonomy): Bacteria > Pseudomonadota > Gammaproteobacteria > Burkholderiales > Burkholderiaceae_A > Hahnella. Next base: position 19,803 of record JBDLQX010000050.1, read on the forward strand.
CCATTCCATCATGAAACACATCATTTCTGTTCTTTTAGAGAATGAGCCGGGTGCCCTGTCGCGGGTTGTGGGGCTCTTCTCGGCTCGGGGCTACAACATCGAGACGCTCACAGTGGCCCCGACCGAAGACCCATCGCTCTCGCGCATGACCATCGTCACGCGTGGGTCAGATGACGTGATCGAGCAGATCACCAAGCATCTGAATCGGCTCGTGGAGGTGGTCAAGCTCATAGACCTCTGCGAGCAGCCTTATATTGAGCGCGAGCTCATGTTGATTAAGGTGCGGGCCGTCGGTAAGGAGCGTGAAGAGATGAAGCGCATGGCCGATATCTTTCGTGGCCGCATCATCGATGTCACCGACAAGACCTATACCATCGAACTGACCGGTGACAGCGGCAAGCTCGATGGTTTTATTGAGGCCCTCGAGCCCGAATCGATTATCGAAACCGTCCGCACCGGCTCCTCGGGCATTGCCCGTGGAGAGCGGGTCTTGCGCGTCTAAACCATTCATTTTTAGAAAGGGCCTTGCCAACATGAACGTCTTCTACGACAAAGACTGTGACCTCTCCCTGCTCAAGGGCAAAAAAATCGCAATCATTGGCTATGGCTCCCAGGGCCATGCCCATGCCCAGAACCTCAACGACAGCGGTATGAACGTCGTGGTGGGTGTGCGTAAGGGCGGCCCATCCTGGGCTAAGGTGGAGAAGGCCGGCCTGAAGGCAGCCGAGATTCGTCAGGCTGTCGAAGGCGCCGATGTGGTCATGTTGCTTATGCCCGACGAAAATATTGCGGCGGTCTATAACGCCGACATCGCTCCGGTGATCAAGCAGAACGCCGCCTTGGCCTTTGCCCACGGGTTTAATGTGCATTACGGTCAGGTGACACCGCGGTCCGATCTCGATGTGATCATGATTGCCCCGAAGGCGCCCGGCCATACCGTGCGTAGTACCTATGCTCAGGGGGGTGGTGTGCCCTGCCTGATTGCGGTCCACCAAGACACCACGGGCAATGCCCGCAATGTGGCGCTGGCCTACGCCAGTGCTATTGGGGGCGGCAAGGCCGGCATTATTCAGACCAACTTTAGGGAAGAGACAGAGACAGACCTTTTCGGCGAGCAGGTGGTACTCTGCGGCGGAACGGTGGAACTCATTAAAGCGGGATTCGAGACCCTGGTCGAAGCGGGCTATTCCCCCGAGATGGCCTATTTTGAGTGCCTTCACGAACTCAAGCTGATCGTCGATCTGATTTACGAGGGCGGCATTGCCAACATGAATTATTCGATTTCCAACAATGCCGAGTTTGGTGAGTATGTGTCTGGCCCGAAGGTGGTAACACCGCAGACTAAGGCCGTCATGAAGGACATCCTGACCCGCATCCAGACCGGTGAGTACGCCAAAGAATTTATTCTCGAGAACCGCGCCGGCGCGCCAACGCTCTTGTCTCGCCGTCGTCTGATGGCCGAGCACCCGATTGAGCAGGTGGGCGAGAAGCTGCGGGCCATGATGCCGTGGATCAAGGCCAACAAGCTTGTTGATCAATCGCGTAATTAACGCAGTAGCCAGATAGCAGAAGGGGCACGTAGAAGGAATGACCGGATCTCCAGACGTCACCCGCTATCCCCATCCCTTCATCGCGCGGGAGGGCTGGTTCTTCGTGGCGCTTACCGTGAGTGCTGCGGTGATCGCCACGGGGTTGGGGGCTGGGCCCTCGGCCATTCCCCTCTGGCTCATCGCACTCTTCGTGCTGCAGTTTTTTCGAGACCCCCCGCGACTGCCTCCCCCTGACCTCGAAGCTATCGCCTGCCCCGCAGACGGGCGGGTAGTCTTTGTGGGGCCCGCCGAAGATCCTATTAGTCGCGTGAAGTCGCTCAAGATCAGCGTCTTCATGAATGTCTTTAACGTCCACTCCAACCGCGCCCCGATTGCCGGGCGTGTGTTCAATGTCGTGTACTCACCCGGCAAATTCTTCAATGCCGCCTTAGACAAGGCCTCTGTCAACAATGAGCGCAATGCCTTGGTTATTGTGGATGACGCGGGCCGCAGCCTCACCTGTGTGCAGATTGCTGGTCTGATTGCCCGACGTATTCTCTGTTATGTGGAAGAGGGCGATCGGGTGCAGCGGGGCGCCCGGTACGGGTTTATTCGCTTCGGCTCACGGGTCGATGTCTACCTGCCTCTAGGCAGTCGCGCCTTGGTTTCGGTGGGTGATGTGGTCATGGCCCATTCCACTGCGATTGCCCATTGGCCTGATCCCGCCATTCAGATCGACCCAGCCGAGTCGGACTCGCCCCCGGTGCCCAACCTGGGCCAGCCCGAGGGCGCGGCAAGTTAGCCTTCGGCCCCCTGCCCATGCGTGATCGACACCACCGGCGCCGGCAGACGATCTATCTGCTGCCCAACCTGCTCACCACGGCCTGCCTGTTTAGCGGTTTCTATGCCATGGTCATGGCGATGAGCAGCCAGTTCACCCAAGCCGCAGTCGCAATCTTCGTGGCCATGGTGCTCGACAGCCTTGATGGCCGGGTGGCTCGCCTCACCAATACCGCTTCCGACTTTGGGGCCAACTACGACAGCCTCTCCGACATGGTCTCTTTTGGTGTGGCGCCTGCCCTGATCGTCTATGTCTGGGTTTTGAAGGACATGGGCAAGCTCGGATGGTTTGCTGCCTTTATCTATGTGGCAGGCGCTGCACTGCGGCTTGCCCGGTTCAACACCAATATCGAGGTGGTCGACAAGCGGTTCTTTCAGGGGCTGCCCAGCCCAGCCGGTGCAGCCCTGGTAGCGGGCTTTGTCTGGCTCATTACCGATCTGCGTGAGACCAAGCTCATCGACCTCGGCGTATCGGAGCTCGCCTGGGTCGTCTGGGGCATCATGGTCTACGCCGGCGTCACCATGGTGAGTAATGTGCCCTTCTACAGTTTTAAAGACGCCAACCTGCGCCGCAGCGTGCCGTTTATCTTTATCGGTCTGGGCGCGGTCGTGCTGGTGCTCATTTCCCAAGACCCCCCGAGCATGTTGTTTGTCTTGGTGGCGCTCTACTCTGTCTCGGGTTATGCCATGTATCTGTGGCAGAAATCCCACGGCCGCACCGTCTCGCTATTTGCCGATGACGAAAGAAAAGACTTATAGTCTCGAAATATGGGCTTTTTCGTTCACGTTCCTCTGCTACTTCTACCATCCTTGGGTCGACTGCGCCCCGGGCGCTAACACTCGACCCCCGCTGGCAGTCCGCGCCGGCCACCTCTTTGCGGACCCTTCACTGTATTTTTGTAGACCACCTTTTTTAAGGGAAGACGACCATGTCTGATCGTTTAATTGTGTTTGACACCACCTTGCGCGACGGTGAGCAGAGCCCCGGCGCCTCCATGACCAGAGACGAGAAGGTGCGCATTGCGCGGCAGTTAGAGCGTCTGCGGGTGGATGTGATTGAGGCGGGGTTTGCCGCCGCGAGCCCCGGCGACTTTGAAGCCGTCCGCGCGATTGCTGAGTCGGTGAAGGAGAGCACCATATGCTCTCTGGCGCGGGCCACCGAGCGCGATATCCGAACCTCCGGCGAGGCCATCAAGCCAGCGGCCCGCGGCCGGATCCATACCTTTATTGCCACCAGTCCCATTCATATGGAAAAAAAGCTGCGGATGAACCCCGACCAGGTGGTCGAGGCCGCAGTCGCCGCCATACGCATGGCGCGGGACTTCACCGATGATGTGGAGTTTTCTGCCGAAGACGCCGTTCGCTCCGAGGTGGATTTTCTGGTGCGTATTTTTGGCGAGGCCATCCGCGCGGGGGCCACGACCATTAACGTGCCCGATACGGTCGGCTACAGCGTACCCGGCCAGTGGGGTCGTCTCATGGAGACCTTAATTGCCCGCACGCCAGGGGCAGACAAGGTGGTCTGGTCTACCCATTGCCATAACGACCTCGGCATGGCCGTAGCCAACTCTTTATCGGCGGTCCTGGCCGGCGCCCGGCAGGTGGAGTGCACCATCAATGGTCTGGGCGAGCGAGCCGGCAATGCCAGCCTGGAAGAGATCGTGATGGCGGTGAAGACCCGTCGGGATGTTTTCTCGTGCGACACCCAAATCGACACCACCCAGATCGTGCCGTCCTCGCGGCTTGTCTCGCAGATTACTGGCTATCCTGTGCAGCCCAATAAGGCGGTGGTCGGGGCCAATGCCTTCGCCCACGAGTCGGGCATTCACCAAGACGGAGTGCTTAAGCACCGAGAGACCTACGAGATCATGCGGGCCCAGGATGTGGGCTGGGCGGCCAATCGCATCACGCTGGGGAAGCTCTCCGGCCGCAATGCCTTTCGGCAACGACTCGAAGACCTGGGTATTGCGCCCGCAAGCGAGCAGGCGCTTAACGAGGCGTTTGCGCGGTTTAAAGAACTTGCCGATCGCAAGTCGGAAATCTTTGATGAAGACCTGCAGGCAATCGTCTCGGGCGAGGCTGAGCCCAAGGCCGAGCACTACAAACTCATCTCGTTAGCACAACGCTCTGAGAGCGGCGAGCGGCCCTTGTCGAGGGTGGTCTTCTCTTTCGATGGCCGGGAGTTTGCTACGGAGTCAGAGGGCAATGGGCCGGTCGATGCCACGGTCAAGGCCATTGAGCAGCAGGCAAAAAGTGGGGCCGAACTCATGCTCTTCTCCGTCAATGCGATTACCACCGGCACTGAGTCTCAGGGGGAGGTCACCATGCGGCTGCAGAAAGACGGGCGGGTGGTCAATGGCGTGGGGGCCGATCCCGATATTGTCGTGGCCTCGGCCCTGGCCTATCTCAACGCCCTCAATCGCCTCTCCGTGGCTCCCAAGGCCAACCCTCAGCAGCCATAGTCTCGTGTGGCCCGTCCGCGCTGTTCCTTGAGTGGGGGTGGGCCAGCGGGGCAGGGCCCAGGATGCCCAGATCACCAGGAGGGGGAAGATTTGCGTCTACCCCCCTTTTGGCTTAAAATCAATAGGTTATTGAACTACATCCGCACGCCGTGCCCGGCAGGCACGAGCGCAAGTTGGGCGGTTGGGGGTTTAACCCGGTGTAACCCCGGGTTCTAACCCCGCGCCCAGGTCATTTTTAAAGGAGATTCCATGACCGTTGCCGAAATGTCCAAGCTCGACATCGTGGCGAGTTTTCAGCGCGCCCCGGGTGATACCGGTTCACCGGAAGTTCAGGTGGCCCTGCTCACGGCCCGTATTAACTATCTCACGGGTCACTTCAAGACCCATGCCAAAGACCATCACTCCCTCCGCGGGCTGCTCAAAATGGTGAGCCGTCGGCGCAAACTGCTCGACTACCTTAAGAGCACCGACCTGCCGTCGTATCGGTCGCTGATCGAAAAACTGGGCCTGCGTAAGTAAGCGGCCGATTCAGCCGGCATCTGCGTAGTGCAAGCACATGCCGGTTTTTTCTGCGCCCTAGGCCCGAGAGGTTTGTATCGAGTGCTGACTAATAGAAAAGGAAGCCTACGTGTTCAATATTGTTAAAGAGAGTTTTTCGTTTGGTCAGCACACGGTCACCCTTGAAACGGGGGAAGTCGCCCGCCAAGCCTCTGGTGCGGTCGTTGTCAATATGAACGACACAGTGGTCCTGGCCACTGTGGTGGCGGCCAAGTCCGCCAAGCCCGGCCAAGACTTTTTCCCGCTCACCGTCGACTACATGGAGAAGACCTACGCTGCGGGAAAAATCCCGGGTGGCTTTTTCAAGCGCGAAGGCCGCCCCAGCGAGAAAGAAACCCTCACGAGCCGCCTCATTGACCGTCCACTGCGGCCGCTCTTTCCCGATGGCTTCTATAACGAGGTGCAGGTTGTCTGTACCGTGATGTCGCTCAACCCCGAAGTCGACCCTGATATTCCCGCCATGATTGGCGCGAGTGCCGCGATGGCCATTTCGGGTGTGCCGTTTAACGGGCCCATTGGTGCCGCGCGCGTGGGCTATATCGATGGCCAGTATGTGCTCTGCCCCAATGTCTCCGATCTCAAGCGTTCCAAGCTTGACCTCGTTGTGGCAGGAACCGAGTCGGCCGTACTCATGGTGGAGTCAGAGGCCCAACAACTTCCCGAAGACGTCATGCTCGGCGCCGTGGTCTTCGGCCATACCCAGATGAAGGCGGCTATTGACGCTATACATCGCCTGGTGGAGAAGGCCGGCAAGCCCGAATGGCAGTGGCAGCCTGAGGCCAAAGACGAGGCCTTGGTGGCCAAGGTTACGAACCTGGCCGAAGGCCCCCTGCAAGAGGCTTACAAGCTTCGTAACAAGCAAGAGCGCTCAAATCGCCTGAAGGAAATCTACAGTCAGGTAGAAAACCAGTTGCAGGCTGATGCCGCTGTCTCTGGCGTGGCGCTGCCTGCCGGTAACCTTGTCAATGACACGCTCTTTGGGCTCGAGGCCAAGGTTGTGCGTGGCCAGATTCTCAATGGCGAGCCACGTATCGATGGCCGCGATACCCGTACGGTGCGTCCTATCAGCATTCGCTCCAGCGTATTGCCCCGCGCCCACGGCTCGGCCCTCTTCACACGGGGTGAGACGCAGGCGCTCGTGGTGGCTACCTTGGGTACCAATCGCGATGAGCAGATCATCGATGCCCTGGGAGGAGAGTACCGTGACCGCTTTATGCTTCACTACAACATGCCTCCGTATGCCACTGGCGAGTGTGGCCGGGTTGGCACGCCGAAGCGCCGCGAAATCGGCCACGGGCGTCTGGCAAAGCGCGCCCTGGTGGCGGTACTGCCTTCTACCGAAGAGTTTGCGTATTCCATGCGGGTGGTCAGTGAGATCACCGAGTCCAACGGCTCGTCTTCGATGGCCTCGGTCTGCGGCGGCTGTCTGGCACTGATGGATGCGGGCGTTCCCTTAAAGGCCCACGTGGCGGGTATTGCCATGGGTCTCATTAAAGAGGGAGGGCGCTTTGCTGTGCTCACCGATATATTGGGCGATGAAGATCACCTTGGTGACATGGACTTTAAGGTGGCAGGTTCTGAAATCGGCGTGACCGCGCTACAGATGGACATCAAGATTCAAGGCATCACCAAAGAGATCATGCAGGTGGCGCTTGCCCAGGCCAAAGACGCGCGCATGCACATTCTGGGCAAGATGAAAGAGGCCATGGGCCAGGCCCGCACTGAACTCTCTGAGTACGCGCCGCGCCTCTATAACGTGAAGATCAATCCCGAGCGTATTCGCGATGTGATCGGCAAGGGCGGTGCCACGATTCGGGCGATTACCGAAGAAACAGGCACCACCATCGATATCGATGAGTCGGGTAGCATCACCATCGCCGCAACCACCGCAGAGGCGGCCCGTGCCGCCATTAAGCGCATTGAAGAACTCACGGCCGAGGTCGAAGTCGGCAAGATCTATGAGGGCACCATCTTGCGTCTGCTCGAGTTCGGCGCGATCGTCTCCATCCTTCCCGGTAAAGACGGCCTCTTGCATATTTCCCAGATCGCCAACGAGCGGGTCAATCAGGTATCCGACTACCTCAAAGAGGGGCAGATGGTAAAGGTCAAGGTGATCGAGGCCGACGACAAGGGCCGGCTGCGTCTCTCGATGAAGGCGGCCGCCGAAGAGGCCGCTGCCGGGCCGAATGCTGAGGGCGCCTCGTCCTCTGAGCCCGCCTAAGGCGCACGGTTTTTCTCGTTTGGAGTGATCGTGCGTAAACCACTGGTCTTGGGCAACTGGAAGATGCATGGCGACATGATCGCTAATGAGGCGTTGCTCTCTGAACTGCTGTCGCTCGCGGATCAGTCGGGCTTTCATTCTTCCCGGGTGCAGGTGGGCGTTGCAGCACCGTATCCCTACCTCTTTCAGGTGGCCACGCGGCTGCGCGGGCGCGGTTTTGATTGGGGCGCCCAGGATGTCTCCGATGAGTCCTCTGGCGCCTTTACGGGCGAGGTGTCCGCCTCGATGCTCTCTGACTTCGAATGCCAATTTAGCCTGGTTGGCCATTCCGAGTGTCGGGCGCGTGCGGGCCAAACCAATGCGCGCGTGGCCTTAAAGGTGCAGCAACTCATGTCGCAATCGATTTCTCCAGTGGTCTGCGTCGGTGAGTCGCATGCCGATCGCCAGTCGGGCCGTGCGGTCGAGGTGGTCTCCGAGCAGGTGCGGGCTGCGCTTGGTCCGCTCAAAGCGGATCAGGTTTCCAAGGTGAGCATCGCCTACGAACCCATTTGGGCTATTGGCACTGGGCAGAGTGCCTCGCCCTTCGATGCCCAGGCCATGCATGCAGCCATTCGTGGTGTGCTCGCCGAGCGCGCCCCAGCGGCCGCTGCATCGATACGCATTATTTATGGGGGCAGTGTGAAGCCTGGCCTGGCCTTTGAACTTTTTTCGCAGCCTGATATCGATGGTGCGTTGTTAGGCGGTGCGTCGCTGCAGCCGCGTGATTTCTGGAGCATCGTGCAGGCCGCCCTGTCTCTTCATTCAACCGTGGAATAAACATTCTTATGGCCTGGTTTACCAATCTCTTATTGATCATTCAGCTGGCCTCTGCCGTTGCCATCATCGTGCTGGTCCTATTGCAGCAGGGTAAGGGGGCAGACCTGGGCGCAGCCTTCGGATCGGGTAGTGCAGGTTCTGTTTTTGGGGCCTCGGGCTCGGCAAACTTCTTGTCGCGGTCTACGGCCGTTCTGGCTGTTGTATTTTTTTCGGCCACCCTGGCTTTGTCCTATGTGGGCAGCCGGGGAATTCGTGCCGACGCCTCAGGAGGCGGTATCATGGAGTCTATTCCAGGGTCAGTTCCGGGGGCTGTTTCCCCCGAGTTGCCTCCGGTTCCGGCAGCGCCCAAAGAGGATGCGCCGACAAAGCAGTAATTGCTGTAGCCGACGTGGTGGAATTGGTAGACACGCTATCTTGAGGGGGTAGTGGCGAAAGCTGTGCGAGTTCGAGTCTCGCCGTCGGCACCAAAAAAAGGGGGGGCCTATGAGCCTTGAGTCGTATCTGCCAGTACTGCTGTTTATTCTGGTCGGCATCGCCGTGGGCGTAGGCCCCATGCTGATCGGAAAGCTTGTTGGTCCGCACAGACCCGACTCTGAGAAGCTTTCTCCCTACGAGTGTGGCTTTGAGGCATTTGAAGATGCCCGCATGCAGTTCGATGTTCGCTACTACCTCGTTGCCATTCTCTTCATTATTTTCGACCTCGAAATCGCCTTTCTGTTTCCGTGGGCTGTGAGCCTGCACGAAATTGGCTTCTTTGGGTTTATGGCCATGATGATCTTCCTGGCCATTCTGTTACTTGGCTTCATCTATGAGTGGATGAAGGGCGCCCTCGACTGGGAATAAAGACATGGCAATGGATGGCGTTCTTAAACAGGGCTTTATCACGACGACTGCAGACCAGGTCATCAACTGGACACGCACGGGGTCGCTGTGGCCCATGACATTTGGCCTGGCCTGTTGCGCGGTGGAGATGATGCACGCCGGTGCCTCGCGCTACGACCTTGATCGGTTTGGTGTGGTTTTTCGGCCTAGCCCCCGCCAGTCAGACCTCATGATTGTGGCCGGCACCCTCTGCAACAAAATGGCGCCAGCCTTACGCAAGGTCTATGACCAGATGCCCGAGCCCCGCTGGGTAATCAGCATGGGGTCGTGTGCCAACGGAGGCGGCTACTACCATTATTCCTATTCGGTCGTCCGCGGCTGCGACCGCATCGTGCCTGTCGATATCTACGTGCCGGGCTGCCCACCGACCGCTGAGGCGCTGCTCTACGGCATCATGCAGCTCCAAAACAAGATCAAACGCACCAGCACTATCGCCCGCGACTAGCGCTATTTCACGAGCGATTCTGACAAAGGCCTGCGTCCCCATGACCCAACCCCCTTCTCCCGCCCCACAGGCCCCGGCACAGGCCCCGGCGCAAGCCTTCGCCGATGCGGCTTCTGAGGCGCCCTTGTCCCCCGCACAGGCACTCGTCTCTCACGCGACGACGCGGCTCGGGGCGATGGTGGTGCGCAGCCATGTGAGTTACGGGGAGGTCACCGTCGAGGTGGCGGCTTCACACTACCTGGCGGCCGCCGAAATGCTGCGCGATGCCCCGGAACTGGAATTCGATACCCTTATCGATCTCTGTGGCGTTGATTACCAGGCCTACAAAGAAGGCCGTTACGAGGGCCCGCGGTTTGCAGTAGTCAGCCACCTGCTGTCGGTGAGTTGCAACCAGCGTATGCGTCTGCGGGTCTTCTGCCCCGATGACGACCTTCCCCTGGTGCCTTCCCTTACCGGGCTCTGGCCTGCCGCTGGTTGGTACGAGCGCGAGGCCTTCGACCTCTTTGGCATCGTCTTTGAGGGACATGACGACCTGCGTCGCCTTCTTACCGATTATGGCTTTGTGGGCCATCCATTTCGCAAAGATTTTCCGCTCTCAGGCTATGTCGAGGTGCGTTACGACCCCGAGCAGAAGAGGGTGATCTATCAGCCCGTCACCATCGAGCCGCGCGATATTACGCCGCGTGTGATTCGTGAAGAACACTATGGCCGAACTTAAGAACTACACCCTCAACTTTGGTCCGCAGCACCCCGCCGCGCACGGTGTGCTGCGCCTCGTGCTCGAGCTTGATGGCGAGGTCGTACAGCGGGCGGATGCCCACATTGGACTGCTACACCGCGGTACCGAGAAGCTGGCTGAGTCGAAGACCTTCCTGCAGTCAGTCCCCTACATGGACCGTCTCGACTACGTCTCGATGATGTCTAACGAGCACGCTTATGTCATGGCCATAGAGAAGTTGCTCGGCGTCGAGCCCCCCGTGCGTGCGCAGTACATCCGGGTCCTGTTCGATGAAGTCACCCGCATCCTGAACCACCTGCTCTGGATCGGTGCCCATGGTCTCGATGTGGGTGCGATGGCCGTGTTTCTCTATGCCTTCCGCGAACGGGAAGACCTGATGGACTGCTATGAGGCCGTCTCGGGCGCCCGTATGCATGCAGCCTACTATCGTCCTGGTGGGGTCTATCGCGATCTTCCCGATGCCATGCCGCAGTACCAGGTGAATCGGCTGCGCAGTAAGTCATCGGTGCGGCGGCTCAACGAGAATCGCCAGGGTTCACTACTCGACTTTCTCGACGACTTTACCCAGCGTTTCCCCAAATGTGTCGACGAATATGAGACCCTGCTCACTGACAACCGCATCTGGAAACAGCGCCTTGTGGGTGTAGGTGTGGTGGGTCCCGATCGCGCCAAGGCCCTGGGCTTTACCGGCCCGATGTTGCGCGGCTCCGGCATTGCCTGGGATCTGCGCAAGACCCAGCCCTACGAGGTCTACGACCGCCTCGACTTCGACATCCCGGTGGGCACAGAAGGTGATTCCTACGACCGGTATCTGGTGCGGGTGGCGGAGATGCGCGAGAGTAACAAGATCATCGCCCAGTGCGTCGACTGGCTGCGCAAGAATTCCGGCCCGGTGATGACCAGCAACCACAAGGTAGCGCCGCCACCCCGCACCGGCATGAAGTCGAATATGGAAGATCTGATTCACCATTTCAAACTCTTCACCGAAGGCTTTCATGTGCCTGAAGGCGAGTGCTATGCCGCCGTAGAGCATCCCAAGGGAGAGTTCGGCATCTACCTCATTTCTGATGGCGCCAACATGCCTTACCGCGTCAAAATTCGTGCGCCCGGTTTCGCCCATCTACAGGCACTGGATGAGATGGCCCGTGGCCACATGATTGCCGATGTCGTCACGCTGATTGGTACCCAGGATATTGTTTTTGGAGAGATCGACCGATGAGTCTGCAGATGCCTATCGACTTGGCGGGCGGCTTTTCCCCGGCATCTCGCCAGCTCTCCGAGTCGGCCTATCGGCAGATCGATAAGGAGCTGGCCAAGTATCCGTCTGATCAAAAACAGTCAGCGGTGATGGCTGCCCTGCGCATTGCCCAGACGGAGAAGGGCTACATCTCGCCAGCCTTAGAGGCCGAGATTGCCAGCTATCTCGAGATGCCAGCCATGGCCGTACACGAGGTGGTCACCTTCTACAACATGTACGACTTAAAGCCCCTGGGCCGCTTTAAGATCACCGTCTGCACCAACCTGCCGTGTGCGCTGCGCAGCGGCGGGCAGGCTGCCGAGTATCTGAAGGCACGCCTGGGTATTGTCTTTAATGAGACCACGGCTGATGGCCTCTTCACACTAAAAGAGGGGGAGTGCATGGGCGCCTGTGGCGATGCCCCCGTCATGCTCGTCAATAACCACAGAATGTGTAGCTTCATGTCAAACGACCGGATCGATGCTCTGCTTGATGAGCTGCGTTCGGCACCTGCCGCTAAGGGAGACGCCCATGGGCGCGCCTGAAGTCCCATTTATTGACACCTGTTTTCATGGCCGCCATATCGCGCCGCAGATTCTTGCCGGCCTGAGCCCCGATGGCTGGCGTCTCAAAGACTACGAAGCCCGCGACGGCTATAAGGCACTGAAAAAGATTCTGGGTGCTGATGGCGGCCCAGGGATGACCCAAGAAGAGGTGATTGCCGAGATTAAGGCCTCGGGACTGCGGGGGCGTGGGGGCGCGGGCTTTCCTACGGGGCTGAAGTGGAGCTTCATGCCTGCGAAGCTACCGATTCAAAAGTATCTCGTCTGTAACTCCGACGAAGGCGAGCCGGGTACTTTCAAAGACCGCGACATCCTGCGCTACAACCCGCATATCGTCATTGAGGGCATGGCGATTGCCGCCTATGCCATGGGCATTACCGTGGGCTATAACTATATCCACGGGGAGATCTTTTCGGCCTACCAGCGTTTTGAAGAGGCCCTGGAAGAGGCGCGGGCCGCGGGCTATCTGGGCAACAATATTCTGGGCAAGGGGTTTAGTTTTCAGCTGCATGCCCACCATGGCTATGGCGCCTATATTTGCGGAGAAGAGACGGCGTTGTTGGAGTCCTTAGAGGGCAAAAAAGGCCAGCCGCGGTACAAGCCACCCTTTCCCGCGAGCTATGGCTTGTACGGTAAGCCAACCACCATCAACAACACCGAAACCTTTGCGGCCACACCCTGGATTATTCGTCACTCCGGTCAGGCCTTTCTCGAGGTAGGCCGCCCCAACAATGGGGGCACCAAGGTCTTCTCTGTTAGTGGCGATGTGGAGCGCCCGGGTAATTACGAAATTCCTCTGGGCACCCCGTTTGCCAAGCTGCTCGAGTTGGCCGGTGGGGTACGCAATGGCAAGAAGCTCAAGGCTGTGATTCCAGGTGGATCCTCCATGCCAGTGTTGCCGGCCGACATCATGATGGCTACCGATATGGACTACGACTCGATTGCCAAGGCCGGCTCGATGCTGGGCTCCGGTGCGGTCATCGTCATGGACGAGACCCGTTGCATGGTGCGCTGCCTGCTGCGCCTGTCGTATTTCTATTACGAAGAGTCTTGCGGCCAGTGCACACCGTGTCGCGAAGGCACGGGCTGGCTCTATCGGGTGGTCAAGCGCATTGAAGAGGGGAAAGGCACGCCCGAAGATCTCGATCAACTTAACCGCGTCGCCGACAACATCCAAGGCCGCACCATCTGCGCGCTAGGCGATGCCGCCGCGATGCCGGTGCGCGCCTTTATTAGGCAGTTCCGTAGCGAGTTCGAACACCACATCACCCACAAGACCTGCATGGTGCCCCACTATGATTGAGCTTGAGATCGACGGACAGAAGGTTGAGGTGCCGCCCGGCAGTATGGTGATGGAGGCGGCTACCAAGCTTGGCCTGTATGTGCCGCATTTCTGTTACCACAAGAAGCTCTCAATTGCGGCCAACTGCCGCATGTGTCTGGTGGAGGTTGAGAAGGCGCCCAAGCCGCTGCCGGCCTGTGCCACCCCGGTCACAGCCGGCATGAAGGTCTATACCGCCTCTGAAAAGGCAAGGCTCGCCCAGAAGGGCGTGATGGAGTTTCTGCTCATCAACCACCCGCTTGACTGCCCCATCTGTGATCAGGGTGGAGAGTGCCAGCTGCAAGATTTGGCTGTGGGCTATGGGCCCTCGACCTCCCGCTATACCGAAGAGAAGCGGGTGATTTTTCACAAGCCTATGGGCCCTCTCATTTCTGCCGAAGAAATGTCTCGGTGTATTCATTGCACCCGGTGCGTGCGGTTTGGTCAGGAGATTGCGGGGGTCATGGAGCTCGGCATGGCCGGGCGCGGTGAGCACTCCGAAATCATGTCTTTCGTCGGCAGTGCGGTGGAGAGCGAACTCTCCGGCAACATGATTGATATCTGTCCGGTGGGGGCACTTACCAGTAAGCCCTTTCGCTACAGTGCCCGTACGTGGGAGCTCGGTCGTCGTCGGTCGGTGAGCCCGCACGATAGCCTCGGCGCCAATATCGTGGTGCAGTCAAAGAACGGCAACGTGATGCGGGTCGTTCCGTATGAGAACGATGCGGTCAATGAGTGCTGGATCTCCGACCGTGATCGCTTCTCTTATGAGGGCCTGAATGTCGCGGACCGGCTCACCGTACCGATGATTCGCGAGGCCACTGGACAGTGGCGCGAGGCCGACTGGCAAGAAGCCTTGGCCCGATCTGCCGATATGCTCAAGCAGGCGGCCTCCCGCGGAGCAAACCGGGTGCGGGGGCTGGCATCACCCATTTCCACCCTCGAAGAACTGAGCCTGATGGCCCAGGTGGTGCGGGGGCTGGGAAGTGACGCCGTGGACTGTCGCCTGGGGCTGACCGATCCCGACTTTGATGCCGGGCGCATTGGCGTACCAGGCCTGGGGCTGCCGCTTGCCGATCTCGCGTCTGCTGAACGTGTCTTAATTGTCGGCAGCCAGCTGCGGTCTGAGCTGCCCCTGGTGGCCCAGCGCATTCGTCAGGCCGCCCGGCGTGGCGCCCAGGTGTCAACGCTCAATGCCTGGGCCGAGCCACTGCTCATGCCCGTGCACAACAGCGTGAGCCTCTCGCCCTTGCATTGGGATAGTTTTCTGCAGACCCTACAGAGCCTGACCCCAAAGACAAAGACCAAGGTCGTTCCTTCAGAGGCCTTGCTCAGTCAGGCCCAGGGTGTCTGGGAGTCTCTCTCGTCTGCACCGAGCGAAGGGGCAAAGACCATCATTCTTGCGGGGGCTGGGGTGCTTGGCCATCCGCAGGCGAGCTTACTTTTGTCTCGTCTACAGCAGATTACGGCCGCCCTCGGCGCACGGTTTGGGGTCTTGCCAGCCGGAGGCAATGGCCTCGGCGGCTATCTGGCCCATGCGGTGCCTAGCCAGGGCGGGCTCAATGCGGCTCAGATGTTTGATGCGCCGATTGCCGCCTACCTATTGGTCAATGTCGAGCCAGCCCTGGATCTCGGTGCCGCGCCGCGTGCGGTGAAGACCATGAAAGACTCGTTGGGTGTGGTGGCCCTTACCAGCTATCGATCTGCAGTCGAAGACGTTGCGAGCATCATGCTTCCCATTGCCCCGTTTACCGAGACCTCGGGAAGCTTCGTGAACCTTGAGGGGCGGCTGCAGACGACTCAGGCCGTGGTCCCCGCCTTGGGTCAGGCAAGGCCAGGCTGGAAGGTTCTCCGGGTACTTGGCAATCTGTTGTCGCTGCAGAACTTTGACTTCAATAGCTCCGAAGAGGTGCGTGCCCATGTACTGCCGGGTGCCCGTGATGGTGAGGTGCTACCAGGCCTGGGATTTCAGTTCGGTCCGGTGGCCAGTGCCGCATCAAAGACCAAAGAGCTCCTCGCCGAGGCCGCAACCGCACCGCTTTTCCGCGTCTCGGAGACGCCCATTTATCTCTCCGACCCGATCGTGCGGCGGGCCAAGAGTCTGTCGCTGACGCGGCAGTCGGCCGCGCCGAAGGCATGGTTTCATCCCACCGATCTGCCGGGTCTGGGGCTTGCCTCGGGCATGCGCTGTGCGGTCAAGCAGTCGGGCATTGAGGCGCTTTTTGAGGTGGCCATCGACCCAAGCCTCGCACCGGGCCTGGTGCGAATCGCAACCGGCCATCCGCTCGCCTCTGCGGTGAATATGGCCCTCGGCCCGCTGCAGGTGCGTCCGGTCACGAAAGCGGCCGACGCGCCCGCTGAGATGGCATAGAGGTCAGGGCGACGATGGGCGATCTTCTTCAGACACTAAACGCCACGGGCAGTACCTACCTCGGGGGGGCCTGGCCGGTGGTCTATACCCTCATCAAGATCATGGCAGTGGTGGTGCCTATTCTGGCCGCTGTGGCCTATCTCACCCTCTGGGAGCGCAAGCTTATCGGGTGGATGCATGTGCGGCTGGGCCCGAATCGGGTCGGTCCATTGGGGCTGCTGCAGCCGATTGCCGATTCGCTGAAGCTCCTTACGAAAGAGATTATTCTGCCGGCCCAGGCCGACAAGGGGCTCTACATTCTCGCCCCAATCATGACCATCATGCCTGCGCTCGCCGCCTGGGCCGTCATTCCTTTCGGCCCCGATGTCGTTCTTGCCAATATCAATGCGGGGCTTTTGTTCCTCCTGGCCATTACCTCACTTGAGGTCTATGGGGTGATTCTTGCCGGCTGGGCCTCGAACTCCAAATATGCGTTTCTCGCCGCCATGCGGGCCTCTGCCCAGATGGTCTCCTACGAATTGGCGATTGGCTTTGCCCTGGTGGTGGTGCTCATGGTCTCGGGCAGCCTCAACCTTACCGAGATCGTACTGGCCCAGCAGCAGGGTAGCTTCCACGACCAGGGGCTGAATTTCTTGTCGTGGAACTGGCTGCCGCTACTGCCCATCTTCGTGGTCTATTTCATATCGTCCGTGGCGGAGACCAACCGCCACCCCTTCGATGTCGTCGAGGGCGAATCGGAAATCGTGGCCGGTCACATGGTGGAGTACAGCGGCATGGCCTTTGCCATCTTCTTCTTGGCGGAATATGCCAACATGATCCTGCTCTCCATGCTGGCCTCGATCATGTTCTTGGGCGGCTGGGATGCGCCCATCGAGCAACTCTCGTTCATTCCCGGATGGATCTGGCTGGGTGCGAAGACCTTCTTCGTGGTCAGCATGTTTATCTGGATGCGTGCCTCCTTTCCCCGCTACCGTTACGACCAGATCATGCGGCTGGGCTGGAAGATCTTTATCCCTGTGACGCTGGTCTGGCTGGTTGTCGTGGGTGCCTGGATGCAGACCCCGTGGTCGATCTGGAAGCCCTGAAAGCCGCAGAAAGACTTGAAAGACCTAAGAGAAGAACGCCATGGCCGCCATTGTTCAGTTCTTTAAATCATTTCTGTTGCTCGAGATGCTGCTTGGCCTCTCGGTCACGGGCCGCAACCTCTTCGCCCGCAAGATCACGGTGCAGTATCCCGAAGAGAAGACGCCCATGTCGCCGCGGTTTCGGGGGCTGCATGCCTTGCGTCGCTACCCCAACGGCGAAGAGCGGTGTATTGCCTGCAAGCTCTGTGAGGCAGTCTGCCCGGCCAAGGCCATCACGATCGAGTCCGAGGTTCGTGACGATGGGTCGCGCAGAACGACGCGCTACGACATCGACCTCACCAAGTGCATCTTCTGCGGCTTCTGCGAAGAGAGTTGTCCGGTAGATTCGATTGTGGAGACCAACATTCACGAGTACCACGGAGAGAAGCGGGGTGACCTCTACTTCACCAAAGAAATGTTGCTGGCCATTGGTGATAAGGTCGAGCCCGAGATCGCCAAGGCCCGTCAGCTCGATGCGCCGTATCGCTAGAACCCGTATCGCCTACTCGATGCGACCCTGAAAGACCGATCCGCCCATGTCCTCCACCCCCGCCAGTCTGTTTTATATCTTTGCGGCCATTCTGGTTTTTGCAGCGGTCAAGGTGATTACCGCCCGCAATCCGGTACATGCGGCGCTCTACCTCGTACTGTCTTTCTTCACGGCCGCAGCCATCTGGCTCTTACTGAGGGCTGAGTTCTTGGCCATTGCGCTGGTGCTGGTCTATGTGGGTGCCGTAATGGTCTTGTTTTTGTTCGTGGTCATGATGATCGACTTGGACCTTGCGAAGCTGCGTCAAGGCTTCTGGGCTAACCTCAAGGTGGCCTTACCCGTGGGCATTCTGATTATTTTTGAGATGTCGGCGGTGTTACTGCGTAGTTTTAAGGTGCCGGAAACGGCTGCGCCCCTCGTCACAGAGCCGAGCAACACCAAGGCCCTGGGCATGATTCTCTATACCGATTACTTCTTTGCCTTCCAGATCGCTGCTGTGCTGTTGTTGTTGTCAATGGTCGCGGCCATTGCACTTACCCTGCGCAAGCGCAAAGACGCCAAGGGCCAAGACCCCTCGGCCCAGGTGCGGGTGCGGGCAAAAGACCGCCTGCGCATGGTTTCATTTCCGAAGGCGACCGACTCGAAGGCCAAAGACGCATGATTACCCTTGCCCACTACCTGGTGCTGGGCTCAGTCTTATTTGCACTGAGCGTGATTGGCATCTTCATGAACCGCAAGAACCTCATCGTCTTGCTGATGGCCATCGAGCTAATGCTGCTTGCCGTCAACCTCAATTTCATCGCCTTCTCGCACTTTCTCGGCGATCTTGCCGGTCAGGTCTTTGTCTTTTTTATCCTCACCGTGGCGGCGGCCGAGTCGGCCATCGGGCTGGCCATTCTGGTGGTCTTGTTTAGAAATCTAAAGACGGTTGAGGTTGAGCGCCTCGACACGCTGAAAGGCTAGCCGATGGTTGCGGTCTATCTTATTGCGGCATTGGCACCCCTTGTGGGGGCGATCGCTGCCGGTCTTTTTGGTCATCGTCTCGGCCGAGTACGTAGCCACCAGATCACAATCGCCGGGGTCGCAGTATCTCTTCTCGCATCGCTCGTAGTGTTTTTTGACGTCCTGCAAGGCGGGGTCTTTAACGGAACGGTCTACACCTGGGCCACTATCGGGGGGCTGAAGTTCGAGGTGGGCTTTCTGATCGATACCCTCACTGCAACCATGATGGTGGTGGTGACCGCGGTCTCGCTCGCGGTACATGTCTACACGATTGGCTACATGGAAGAAGACCCGGGATACCAGCGGTTCTTCAGTTACATCTCGCTCTTTACCTTCAGCATGCTCATGCTTGTGATGAGCAATAATTTCTTGCAGCTCTTCTTTGGCTGGGAAGCGGTGGGGGTAGTGTCCTACCTGCTGATTGGCTTCTGGTACAAAAAACCCACAGCCATTCATGCAAACCTCAAGGCCTTCCTAGTCAACCGTGTGGGTGACTTTGGCTTTATCCTCGGTATTGGCCTGCTCCTTGCCTACGCTGGCAGCCTCAATTACGCCGAAGTCTTTACTGCCCGCGATGCGCTGGCTACCCAGACAATCTCGCTGATTCCCGGGCAAGACTGGTCGCTCTTGTCTGTGGCCTGTATTTGTCTCTTTATTGGGGCCATGGGGAAGTCTGCCCAGTTCCCCTTGCATGTCTGGCTACCCGACTCGATGGAGGGCCCCACGCCCATCTCTGCGCTCATTCACGCGGCCACCATGGTAACCGCGGGCATATTTATGGTGGCGCGGATGTCACCGCTCTTCGAACTCAGTGACACCGCACTGATGGTGGTGATGGTCATCGGCTCCATTACCGCCCTTTTCATGGGCTTTCTGGGCATCGTCCAGAACGATATCAAGCGCGTGGTGGCCTATTCCACGCTGTCACAACTTGGCTACATGACGGTCGCCCTCGGGGCCTCGGCCTACTCCGTAGCGGTCTTCCATCTGGTCACCCACGCCTTCTTTAAGGCACTTCTGTTTCTTGCCGCGGGCTCGGTCATTATTGGCATGCACCACGAGCAAGACATGCGGCACATGGGCGGGCTCTGGAAGAAGATGCCGATTACCTACACCGTCTCGCTCCTGGGTTCTTTAGCCCTCATTGGTGCGCCGCTCTTCTCGGGTTTTTATTCTAAGGACATGATCATCGAGGCCGTACGCGCCTCCACCCTGGCTCCGGCCTCGGTGGTCTACGTCATGCTGCTGGTGGGTGTCTTTGTGACGGCCTTCTACAGCTTCAGAATGTTTTTCCTTGTCTTTCATGGCAAGCCCCGGTGGGGTCATGGCGGGCCTGGTGGGCACGGCAGCCATGGGCATGGCCATCATGAGCCGCATGAGTCGCCCTGGGTAGTTACCGGTCCCCTCATCTTCCTCGCCATTCCGTCGGTGTTGCTCGGTGGACTGGCCATTGGGCCCATGCTCTTTGGCAGCTTCTTCACGAACGTGATTACGGTGTCTCCCACCCATCCGGCCATGACGGTCTTGGCAAGCCACTACCACGGGGCCTGGGCGCTTGCGCTGCATGCGGTACAGACCTGGCCCTTCTGGCTTGCCCTGGCGGGCGTGGCCTTCGCCTATCTCTTCTATATCGTCGTGCCGTCTGTGCCGGAGGCCATTCGAGGGGCGTTTGCGCCCTTACATCGGCTACTGGTGGAGAAGTACTACCTCGACCGGTTTAATGAGTTTTTCTTCGCCGGCGGCGCCCAACGTCTCGGCACCGGGCTCTGGCAGCGTGCAGACCAGGGCATGATCGATGGCTTTATGGTCAATGGATCAGCCCGCGTGGTGGCCTTAGTCGCCGGCGTTCTGCGGTTGGGTCAGACCGGTTTCCTCTATCACTATGCCATTGCAATGATCCTGGGCGTGGCCCTTCTCCTCTGGTGGTTTGCGCCGATGCCGATGTCGGTGATACCTGCCAACTAATGGCTGCCCCACGTCCTTTCTATGACTGAAACTGCTTCCTCTCTTTTCCTCATGGCTTCGGTGCCCTGGCTCTCGCTCTCGATCTGGCTGCCGATTCTTTCCGGCGTGGCGGTGGCGGTCTATGGCCGTGATCGCCAGTCGCCCGCTGAACAGCTTTTGATTAAAAGACTCGCCCTTGGCGCATCGCTGGTGGGCCTGCTGGTTACCCTGCCGTTGATTTTCGGCTTTGACGCGAGCCATGCGGGCTTTCAGTTTACGGAACGCGCCGTCTGGATCTCGCGCTTTAATATCCAGTATCTGTTGGCGGTGGATGGCCTATCGGTCTGGTTTGTGCCGCTTACGGCAGTCATTACCGTGGTGGTGATCTTGGCGGGTTGGGAGTCCATCGAAGACCGGGTCGCTCAGTACATGGGCAGTTTTCTGATTCTGTCTGGCCTGATGGTGGGCGTCTTCTCTGCCCTTGATGGTCTGCTCTTCTATGTATTTTTTGAGGCAACCCTCATCCCCATGTACCTCATCATCGGGATCTGGGGGGGGCCACGTCGGGTCTACGCAGCCTTTAAGTTTTTCCTTTACACCCTCTTGGGCTCATTGCTCACGCTGGTTGCCATTCTCTATCTCTACACCGCCTCCGGCAGTTTTGAGGTGCTGGCCTGGCATGCACTGCCGCTATCGTTAGAGGCCCAGGTGCTGCTCTTTCTTGCCTTCCTCATGGCCTTTGCCGTCAAGGTACCGATGTGGCCGGTACATACCTGGCTGCCTGATGCCCACGTTGAGGCTCCGACCGGCGGGTCGATCGTGCTGGCGGCGATTATGCTCAAGCTCGGTGCCTACGGCTTTCTGCGGTTCTCGCTGCCCATTGCCCCCGACGCCTCCCATGAGTTGGCCTGGTTCATGATCACCCTCTCGTTGGTGGCGGTGGTCTACATTGGCCTGGTGGCCCTGGTACAGCAGGACATGAAGAAACTCGTGGCCTATTCGTCGGTCGCGCACATGGGCTTTGTGACGCTGGGTTTCTTCCTCTTTAGCTCGCTGGGGGTGCAGGGTGCGATCGTGCAAATGGTCTCCCACGGATTTGTCTCAGGCGCGATGTTTCTGTGTATTGGGGTGCTCTACGACCGCATGCATACCCGGCAGATTGCCGATTACGGTGGGGTCGTGAACCGCATGCCCAAGTTTGCAGCCTTCTTTGTCTTGTTTGCCATGGCCAATGCCGGACTGCCTGCTACCAGCGGGTTCGTGGGCGAGTTCATGGTGATTCTCGCGGCGGTGAAGTTCGATTTCTGGATTGGTCTGCTTGCTGCCACCACGCTTATCTTTGGGGCCGCCTATACCCTCTGGATGGTGAAGCGGGTGATCTTTGGCGAGGTGGCCAATGACCATGTGAACGAGTTGAAAGATACGAGCCCGCGGGAGTTCTACCTGTTGCTTCTGCTGGCATTTTTCGTCTTGCTGATGGGTCTGTGGCCTGCCCTCTTCACCGACCTCATGTCGGTCTCCGTTGACGGCCTGCTGCGTCATGTGTCGGCCTCCAAACTGCCTCTCTAAAGGTTCTCTAAGGCGCCCCTGTCTATGACCTTCTCTGCACTTAACCCCGCCACCATCGCCCCTGAGATTGCTCTCTTGGTGATCCTGGCCGTGGTCTTGCTCCTTGAGGTATTCAGCCGCTCGCGCGCCTTGATGCTCATGCATCTGGTGAGCGTGGGAGGACTTGTGGTGATTGGGGTCTGGCAGGCTGCCGCCTCCGCGTCTATTGTGCCCACCGTAGGAATGAACGGCCTCACAGTGGTTGACCCGATGTCCGCGCTCTTGAAGGCGGGCGCTGCCTTTGCCACCGCAGGCTGCCTTGTCTATGCCCGGGAGTACCTGCAGCAGCAACGCATGGGGTTTGGCGAGTTCCACCTCTTTGCCCTCTTTGCCGCCTTGGGGCAGTTTGTGATGATCTCGGGCAACCATCTGCTCACGATCTATCTGGGTATTGAACTCCTGTCCCTGGCCCTGTATTCGGCGGTGGCCCTGAGACGTGACAGCGTGGTCTCGGTGGAGGCGGCCATGAAGTATTTTGTGCTCGGGGCCCTGGCCTCTGGCTTCTTGCTCTATGGCATGTCGATGATCTATGGCGCCACCGGGTCTCTAGAGATCACCGTCATCGCCGATAAGCTTTCCGGTGGCGGAGCGGAGCGTCTGCCCATGGTCTTTGGCACCGTGTTTCTGGTGGCGGGCCTAGCCTTTAAGCTCGGGGTCGTACCGTTTCATATGTGGGTCCCCGATGTCTATCAGGGGGCGCCCACCGCCACGACGCTGCTCATCGGCGCAGCACCAAAATTTGCGGCCTTCGCCATTACCATTCGGCTGCTGGTCTCGGGCCTTCTGGGCGTGGCGGCCGACTGGCAGCAGATGCTTCTGGTGCTCTGTGTGCTTTCGCTGGTAGTGGGCAATTTCGTGGCGCTGGTACAGACCGATTTGAAGCGCATTCTTGCCTACTCCACGATTGCCCACATGGGCTTTATGTTGCTCGCGATTGCCTCCGGCGTCGTAGGCGAGCAGGTCGGTGGTGCGGTCGATGCGTATGCCTCCTCGCTCTTTTATGTCCTGGTCTACGCGATCACCACGCTCGGCAGCTTCGGTGTCTTGTTGCTCGCAAGCCGTCAGGGCTATGAGCTGGCCTCGTTGGATGACCTCAAAGGCCTCGCAAAGACCCATCCTGGTCTGGCCTGGGTCATGCTCATCTTGGTCTTCTCGCTGGCCGGTATTCCTCCGACTGCGGGCTTCTATGCCAAGCTCGCGGTGCTGGAGTCCGCCGTGGCGGCGGGCTATGTGGCACTGGCTGTTTTTGCGGTCATGGCCTCACTTATCGGCGCCTTCTACTACCTGCGCCTCGTGAAGGTTATGTTTTTCGATTCCCCTAGCGCTGTCTCTGCTGTGGCTGCCGAGCCAGGCGCTACGCCTGAGGTGGGCGCAGAGAGTTCGCAAGAGGGTGCACCGGCCGCCGCCGGTATTTGCCGCGTGCAGCAGTCGGTACTCTCTGTCAATGGGCTGGCGGTGCTGGTCCTTGGCATCGTGCCCGGCCCCCTCATGGCCTATTGCGTCTATGCCGTAAAGGTCTCGTTGGCGGCATGAATGTCACTGCTGCAGCGGTTCTCTGGCTGATTGTGGGGTTCGTTCTGGCCACCTGGCCCTTCCTGACCGAGCGTCGTTTTGGGCTCTTTGGTGCCCCCGCCAAGCCCTTCTGGTTTCGGCTGCTTGAGCTCTTGCTCAGTTATGGTCTCTTGCTTGGACTCGGATGGCTGCTTGAGGCCAGTGTGGGCCGTATTCAGAGCCAGACCTGGAACTTCTACGCCATCACGGCACTAGTCTTCCTGCTCATGGCCTATCCGGGCTATGTCTGGCGCTTTCTGCGTCGTCGCACCCGACAATGACAGACCGCAGGCCACCTCCCCTTACAGACGAGGCTGCTCCGTGGTTGACTGAGCAGCGTCTAGAGGGAGGGCCTGTCTACGAGGGCGTACTGCTGCAGATCCAGAGAGACCAGGTGCGCTCGGCCGATGGCCATGTGGGGGTGCGCGAGTACACCCTGCACCCCGGTGCAGCGGCAGTCGTACCCATGTTTGCGGATGGAAGCCTGCTTGTAGAGCGCCAGTGGCGTTACCCCTTAAATCGTAGCTTCCTTGAATTCCCTGCGGGCAAGCTGGAGGCCGGGGAAGATGTGTTGCGTACAGCACAGCGCGAGTTGCGGGAGGAGACGGGCTATGCGGCGCGTGAATGGGCCTACCTCGGTGAAATGCACCCAGTCATTTCTTACTCCACCGAGGTGATCCATCTTTTTCTGGCGCGCGGACTCGTGGGTGGGGTGGCCACGCTCGAGCACGGGGAGTGTCTGGAGCTCGTACAGCTGAGTCAGGAGCAGTTTTTTCAGGCCATCTTGATGGGTGATGTCACCGATGCCAAGACCTTAGCCTGCGCCTTCTGGCTCCAACGCATGGCCCTTGGGCTCTATCAGCCTGAGTGGCTCCCCGCAATGGACACAGCCGGGCACCCCTAGGGCAAGGCGCGTCGCTATGTGGTCGGTTATTCAGCGGTCCTTGCCTCTGCTCTACACCTGGTTGAGCGCCTCGCTGGCGCTCTGGATTGTCGATGCCTTCTTCGAGACGATCTGGTTCGATCGATTTGAGACGCTCTTAATCAGCAGCCTCTTGTTGTCGCTGGTCAATATATTCATTAAGCCCGTGTTACTGCTACTCACTCTGCCGCTGGCCATCTTCACCCTCGGCCTCGCGATTCCGCTACTGAATGGCCTCATTCTTATGGGCGTGGCCGAGCTGGTTACAGGTTTTCAGATTGGCGGCTACTGGATTAGCGTCTTTGCTGCCTTTGTGATGTCGACCATTCTTTTCTTGATTAATCTCGCCACAGGACAGTCCCAGATGCGCGCCACGTTCTTAAGGCGCAGCCCCGATGGCGCAGGGTCCTCAGATGCATCACATCGTCGAGACCACCGGCCTCCCACGCGCAGTAGCGCCCGGCCTGGCCCCGCGCGCGGCACCCGTGGTACCGATAAGCCCCGCGATCGCGATGCCGAAGACTCGGTGATTGATGTGGAGGTAAGGGAAAAGAAAGACTAGGCCGCCGCCTGTCTGACCCGTACCACTTTCCCCGGATTCATGAGATTGTGCGGGTCCCAGGCTTCTTTCATCTGACGCATAAAGGCCACCGCATCGTCTCCGAGTTCTTCTCTCAGTAGATCGATCTTGTGGCGTCCCACGCCGTGCTCTCCCGTGCAGGTACCCTCCAGGGCAATGGCCCGCCGCATGATGCGTTGATTAAGCCGCTCTGCCTCCTCGAGCTCTGCGGGGTCTTCCGGGTTGGCAAGAATCACGCAGTGAAAGTTTCCATCGCCAACATGGCCAAATACCGGCGCGATCAATGGAGACTTTGAGAAGTCGTCGATGGTCTCCTCGATGCACTGAGCGAGCTTAGATAGGGGCACGCAGGCATCGGTAGCAAAGGCGCGTGTACCCGGCCGCAGATGCAGACAGGCGAAGTAGGCATGATGCCGTGCCGCCCAAAGCTTGGTGCGGTCTTCGGTGTTGGTCGTCCAGACAAACTCTTCCCCACCATGGTCGTGGGCGATCTCTTGCACCGTCTGCGCCTGCTCTTGCACGCTGCTGGGGCTGCCATGAAATTCTAAAAAGAGCATGGGCTGCTCTTTGAGATCGGTCTTACTGTGGGCGTTAATGGCCTTTATAGTCAGCGCATCCAGCATCTCGGCCCGCGCGATGGGTACCCCCATTTGAATGGTGGTGATCACCGTCTGCACCGCCTGGGTAACCGACGGAAAGGAGCAGACGGCGCCTGAGATAGCCTCAGGCTGGGGATAGAGGCGCACAGTGACCTCGGTGATGATGCCCAGGGTGCCCTCGCTGCCCACGAACATGCGGGTGAGGTCGTAGCCCGCCGACGACTTTCTTGCGCGTTGGGCAGTTTTGAGCACTGTGCC
Organism: Pseudomonadota bacterium; assembly: GCA_039800345.1. GTDB lineage: Bacteria > Pseudomonadota > Gammaproteobacteria > Burkholderiales > Burkholderiaceae_A > Hahnella. The sequence goes on from JBDLQX010000050.1 coordinate 45,865, forward strand.
CTGGGCGGTAACGACTGTGAGGCTCACCACGTTCTCGCGCATCGTGCCGTAACGCACCGCATTGGTTCCGGAGGCCCGAGTGGCACTCATGCCTCCCAGGGTGGCGTCGGCGCCCGGGTCGATCGGGAAGAAGAGCCCCGTGTGCCGAATCTCCTGATTCAGTTGATTGCGGGTGACGCCCGCCTGTACGGTGGCCATGAGGTCTTCCTGGTGCACCGCAAGCACCTGGTTCATCTGGGTAAGGTCGACTGCCACCCCACCTTCGAAAGCAAGCACATGGCCTTCCACCGAGGAGCCCGCGCCAAAGGGAATAATGGGCACTTTAAACGCGGCACAGGCCTTCACCAGGTCTTGCACCTCTTCTGTGGTCTGGGCGAAGACCACCGCGTCGGGCGGTGTGAGCGGGTAGGGGGATTCATCCCGACCATGTTGGTCACGTACCGCGGGCACCATGCTGAAGCGGGGGCCGAAGCGGGCGGTGAGTTGTTGAACGAGCCCGTCGGGCAGCGGTTTTTGTGGTGCAATAGCGTCGCGTTTCATTCCGAAAAGATAGCAGAGCGATGACCCCAGCGATAGTGTCCAAGCTGCCCCATGTGGGCACCACCATTTTTACCGTGATGTCGGCCCTGGCGGCGGAGAAGAATGCCGTGAATCTGGGTCAGGGTTTTCCTGACTTCGATTGCGATCCCGCTCTGATTGATGCGGTGACCCTGGCAATGCGGCAGGGCCGCAATCAGTACCCGCCGATGGCGGGGGTGGCCGAGTTGCGCAGCACCATTGCAGCCAAGATCCAGACCCTCTATCGGGCCGACTATGACGCCAACACCGAGATTACCGTCACTGCCGGGGCGACCCAGGCCATTCTGAATGTGGTGCTTGCCACCGTGCGTCCGGGTGATGAGGTGGTTGTCTTGGAGCCCTGTTACGACAGCTACATTCCCAATATCGAGATGGCCGGTGGCACCGTAGTACGGGTGCCGCTCACACCCGGGAGTTTTCGTCCGGACTTCACCAAGATCGCCGCGGCCATCACGCCCAAGACGCGGCTCATGCTTATCAACTCCCCGCATAACCCCAGCGCCACCGTCTGGACCGAAGACGAGATGCGCGCCTTAGAGGCGCTGCTTGCACCCACGCAGGTTCTGCTGATCAGCGACGAGGTCTATGAGCATATGGTCTATGCCCCGCGCCGCCACTTAAGTGCTTCTTCGTATCCGGGCCTACGTGACCGTGCGTTTGTCATTTCGAGCTTTGGCAAGACCTTTCATGTCACTGGCTGGAAGGTGGCCTACTGTGCCGCGCCGGCGAGCCTGACAGCCGAGTTTCGCAAGATCCATCAATTCAATGTCTTTACGGTCAATACGCCGGTGCAGGTGGGTCTGGCCGAGTACATGCGAAACCCAGCGCCTTATCTTTCGTTACCGACTTTCTATCAACGTAAGCGCGATCGCTTTCGCGAGGGCCTGGCCAAGACTAAGTTCACGCTCTTACCCAGTGAGGGCAGCTATTTTCAGTGCGCGCGCATCGATGGGCTCTCGGTTCCCGAAAAAAACTTAAGCGAGTCGGACTTCTGCCGTTGGCTCACCAGTGAGATTGGTGTGGCGGCCATTCCGTTGTCAGCCTTTTATGCCGACGGCTTTGACCAGCGCACGATTCGCTTCTGCTTTGCGAAAAAAGACGAGACCTTGCAGCTTGCGCTGGATCGGCTCGCGCGGCTTTAGGGCTGCACTTCGTTCTGCTTGCTAGGGCTTGCGGGGTGTTCGGAAACGCGGCCAACCCGTGGTGTGGCGTACGCTGTGAGTAAGGATAGGCTTTTCCTTGAATGTCTGTCATTGCGGCCCGTGAGGTAATGCGTTGCGGGTCGGTGCAGAGTTCGATGACTGCGGGTTGGCCCGACTGCAGGGCCGAGAGGGCTTGGGTGAGCGTCGGTAGAAAGTCGTTGGTCGTCTGCACCTGCGCCCCAAAGGCTCCGTAGGCCTGGGCCAGGGCGGCGAAGTCGGGGTTCTGGAGTTCGGTACCCCAGACACGGCGCGGGTAGTGCCGCTCCTGGTGCATCCGAATCGTGCCGTACATGCCGTTATTACATACGAGCACCAGCACTGCCGCACGGTATTGCACGGCGGTGGCGAGTTCTTGCCCGGTCATTAAGAAGCAGCCATCGCCTGCAACGCAGACCACCGGTCGGTCTGGCTCTGCGAGTTTTGCCGCGATCGCGGCGGGTAGGCCGTATCCCATGGCGCCGCTGGTCGGTGCCAGCTGGCTGCGAAATCCGCGGTATCGCCAGAATCGATGCAGCCAGCCCGCGTAGTTACCCGCCCCGTTGGTGATCAGCGCCTCTTTTCCCAGAGTATCTTGCAACTGGCCAATTACGACGCCGAGGTCGACATAGCCGCCGGAGCCTTCGGTGGGGTTGGGTTGGGGCGCCGCGCTGTCGGCCAGATAGGCTGCATGCAAACTGGCGGTATCCCGCGCCCAGCCCGCATTCCGCATGAGGGGCAGGTGGGCCAGACTCTGCGCGAACTCGGGCATGCCGCTGTTGATCAGGAGGTCGGCCTGGTAGACCCGACCGAGCTCTTCGGCACCCGCGTGTATATGAATAAGCGTTTGTCGTGGCCGGGGGGCCTGCACCAGGGTGTAGCCGCTGGTGGTCATTTCGCCTAAGCGAGCGCCGATCACCACAAGTGGATCTGCACGTTGTATTGCTTCTGCGAGGGCCTTGTGGGGGCCGATACCCGCGTGTCCGATATAGCAGGGGTGCAGGTTGTCTATTAGGTCTTGGCAGCGAAACGAGGTGGCCACGGCGATGCCATAAGACTCTGCAAAGTCCGCCACTGCTGCACAGGCCTCTGTATTCCAGCCGCCTCCACCGAGCAGAAGCAGGGGCCGCGTTCCGTCTTGCAGCAGCCTGCCCAATTCTTCCAGCTGCGTTAAACCAGGTGATGCCGCAACCCGCTGGTAGCGTTGCACAGGGCGAGGGGTGGGTGCTGCCTCAGAGACGGAATTGGATACAGAGACACTCTCGGAGAGCATGTCTTCAGGAAGGGCCAACACCACGGGCCCCGGGCGACCCGATACGGCCAGGTGAAAGGCATGGCTCACCATTTCATCGATGCGGTCTGCACGGTCGATCTGCCCAACCCATTTGGCCATTTGCCCAAACATCCGCCGATAGTCCACTTCCTGGAAGGCCTCACGTTCCACAAAGTCGGAGCCCACCTGGCCAATGAGCAAGACCATGGGCGTGGAGTCTTGGTAGGCGGTGTGTAGGCCAATGGCCGCATTGCTCGCTCCCGGCCCGCGGGTGACGACGCAGACACCAGGGCTGCCGGTGAGCTTGCCATGGGCCTCGGCCATGTTGGCCGCGCCACTCTCGTGGCGACAGACCACCAGGTCAATCTGGTTGCGTAGGCTGTAAAGCCCGTCTAGTAATGGCAGGAAGCTCTCACCAGGCACGCAGAAGACCCGCGCGACACCATGCAGCGCGAGGGCCTGGGCTAGTACCAGGCCAGCGGTGTTTTCGGTCATGCGTGCTTGGACTGCAACAGAGACCAGACCTTGTAAGGCGTGAAGGGCACCTGAAAATCGGGCTGTGTGGGGTCGATGCCGTGCCGGGCCAAGGCATCGGCAATCGCATTCACCAAGGCCGGGGTGGCACCAATCGTGCCGAGCTCACCCACGCCTTTGACGCCTAAGAGGTTAGTGAGGCAGGGGGTTGACTGGTCGAGCGATGTCTCAAATGCAGTCTGCATGAAATCGGCTCGCGGCAGGGTGTAGTCCATGAGGCTGCCGGTAAGTAGCTGGCCCGATTCGGGGTCGTAGACCATCTGCTCGCACAGGGCCTGGCCAATGCCCTGCATGGCACCGCCGTCGAGTTGGCCCAGCACAATGGTCTCATTCACCACACGCCCCACATCGTTTACCGACGAATAGGCCTCGATACGCACGACCCCTGTGGCAGGATCGATGGTGGCCTCGCAGATATGGCAGGCATTGGGCCAGCTTGCGCCCTCTGCGGTGGTGGTGGCATCGATGGTGATAGACCGCTCGGGCTGGGCCTGGGCTACTTCTGCCAGGGTCTTCTTCATGTCCGTACCGGCGACCGTAAAGACGCCCTGGGCATAGACTAGGTCTTTGGGAGAGACCTCCATGGCCTTGCCCGCTAAGAGTTTGGCCTTCTCGAGTGCCTGGGTGGCGCCGTCGGACGCCGCACTTCCGCCGGTAAAGAGCGAGCGGGATCCTGCACTACCGTACCCATTGGCAAGGTCGGTGTCGCCCAGAACCACCTTGATTTTTTCGGGCGGCAGGTCAAAGACTTCTTTAACAAGTTGTACGAGGCTGGTCTTGATGCCCTGTCCCATACCAGTGACTGCCGAATGCAGTTCCACAGAGCCATCGCCCTGCACGACTACGCGTACGGTTTCGCTCAGCGATCCGCCGCCTGTCCATTCCAAGAAGGTGGCGATACCACGGCCACGCCAGAGCCCTCGCGCTTTGCTGTCTTGCGCACGCCTCTCAAAGCCTTCCCAGTCTGCCTGGGCCACCGCCTGGTTCATCACCGATTCGAACTTACCAGAGTCGTAGACTTGTGCCATCGGGTTCTTGTATGGCATTTGGTCGGGCCGAATAAAGTTGCGCCGACGAAGTTCGAGGCGGTCGATACCGGTAACGCGGGCAGCCTCGTCCATGAGGCGCTCGATGGTAAGAATGGCCTCGGGCCGACCCGCACCACGATAAGGACCTGTGGGTGCGGTGTGGGTCATGAAGCCTTGGTAGCGAAAGTGCACTGTGGGGACGTCATAGACCCCGGTCTGCACCCGAGGTCCAATCATGATCTGAATGGCCGTGCCGGCAATCGTGGGGTAGGCTCCCAGATTGGCCGCACCATGCACCTTCAGTCCCAGAATCTTTCCTTGGGCGTCGAGCGCCAGAGCCGCCTGAGTGCGCACGCCACGACCATGCAGGCTCGCGAGGAAGTCTTCGCTGCGGTCTGCTGTCCAGCGGATGGTGCGCTTAAGATGTTTGGCGGCACATGCCACCACCATGTCTTCGGCATAGACTCCCGTCTTCATGCCAAAGCCTCCGCCAATATCAAAGATACGTACGCGCACGGCGTTGGGCGGGAGCCCCAGGATGTTCTGCGCCATGTCGCGCACGGCGGTTGGCATCTGGCTGCTTAATTCAATGATCAGCCGATCACCCTCCGGGTAGGCCCGGCTGGTGCGGGGCTCGATCGTGACTGCCGCCACGCGGCGGTGATTCAGCGTAAGTCGCACCAGATGGGCTGCTTTCTGAAAGGCGGCCTCGGTGGCGGCAGCATCGCCGAATTGCGTCTCGGCCACGGGGCCGCGGGGCAGGGGGTCTGCACTCAGGTTGGCCGAGAAGACATCGTCGGGCACATCCGCGCAGACCTCTAGGGGATCGTAGTCCACCACGATGGCCTCTGATGCAAGCAGGGCCTGCGACTTCGTCTGGGCGATAACCGCCGCTACGGGTTCGCCCACAAATCGCACGGTGTTGGTGGCGAGTATGGGACGCGGGGCCACCGGAGCAAGGCTGCCATCGGCCCGCTTAAAGGCCGCCTGGGCGGGCATGGGGGCCACGCCCAGCGATGCGAGATCATCGCCGGTGATAATGGCGACAACGCCTTCGGACGCCTTGGCCGCGGTGCAGTCTATGGCGCTTATATTCGCGTGGGCGTAGGGTGACCGGAGAAAGACAAGGTGCAGTTCGTCGGTACGGTGCAGGTCATCAACAAACTGCCCCTTACCCAGGAGTAGGTCTTGGTCCTCTAGACGTGCGAGGCTGTCGCTGCGGCCAAACCGCTCGGGGATATCGTTCATCATGGGAAGAACTCCTGAGGAATAAACTTGAATTTTAATGCGCGGGGGTGGGGAAACATGCGGTGGCCCTTGGTTTTGTCCAGTGTTTTTGTAGGGCTGCCGGCCCTAGGGTTACTACTCGGTATGCCTTGGCTGGGTCTGGTGGTGGGCGCATGATGCGGGCGCGGCTGGAGGGGGTAAGGTCAGCGTCCACGTCGGTCTAGTAACAGTGTTGATCGCGATACAATCACCGACAAGGAAGCGTGGCAGAGCGGTTGAATGCACCGGTCTTGAAAACCGGCGAAGGGGCAACCCTTCCGTGAGTTCGAATCTCACCGCTTCCGCCAGGTCTTGGCGAGCGGACTTTGACGAAAATAAAATTCGTTTTTAATATGGGCGAATGTATCAACAACGCCTGCTCGCACCTGTCTTACGTCGCGCCCTGCTCGGGTTTCCTGCGATCCTCTTGACAGGCCCTAGGCAATCAGGAAAGACGACATTCCTCCGTCACGAGGCAGGCGACGAGGTCGATTACATCAGTTTCGACGATCCTCTTGAGCGCGACTTTGCAACCGTTGATCCGGCCGGCTTTCTTGGGCGATTCACCGACCGTCCCGTGATACTGGATGAAATACAGTACGTGCCGGCTTTGCTGTCACAACTAAAGATCCGCATTGACAATGAGCCAGACCGATGCGGTCGGTGGCTCCTGACTGGATCTCAACAATTCGGACTCATGCGTGATGTCAGCGAATCCCTTGCGGGCCGAGTCGCGATTCTGGAGTTGCCGCCATTCTCGCTAGCGGAATTCGTTCGCTCTGATCTGGAAGATGTCTTGTGGAATGGTGGCTATCCTATTCCGGCGATGCATCCTGATCGCCGCGACATCTGGGTGCGCAGTTATGTTTCAACTTATATTGAGCGTGATGTCCGCCAAATTCGCAATATTCCGGACCTGAGGGTGTTCAATCAATTTCTCAATCTGGCAGCGGCGCGCCACAGCCAGGAATTTCATCCGGCCGACCTGTCGCGCGAACTGGGTATCTCGCAGCCAACGGTGAAATCTTGGGGAGGCGTTCTAGAGGCCTCCTATGTTGCGCATTTTCTGCCGCCCTGGTTTCGCAACTATGGCAAACGCGTGGTGAAAACGCCTAAGTTCTATTTTTACGATTCAGCACTCGTAAACTTGCTGACGCGTCAGCCGGATGCAGCTTCAGCACTTGCTGGGCCGATGGGCGGTGCACTTCTGGAGGGCTGGGTCGTTATTGAAGCCGTGAAGGTCTTCATGTCGTTAGGGCGGAAGCCTGACTTGTATTTCTGGCGGTCGCACGACGGGCTCGAAGTGGATTTGCTCATCGTGATCGATGGCAGGTTACATCCGGTGGAAATTAAAATGACTGCGACCCCAGGGGCCGGCCACGTCGAGCCGATTAATCGATTTCGGGCTGTCGCTGGCGATGAGTTAAGCAACCAAGGGATACTCGTCTGCCAAACGAAAACCGAGCGGGCTCTACCAAATGGACATATCGCCATGCCCTGGCAATTATTCCCGGATTGGCTAGGCCAACGCTTATCCGTAGCGGCTGTTTGATCTATCAGTGACTCGAAAACAGAGAACACTCTCTCTTGATGGATTGATAGCGTAGGTCTAGCGTGGCGAGGCAACGCCGAAAATATTGAAGAGATCCCCGAGATTCCTTCCTTCGTAGTTCGGCTGCATATCGAGTTGCTCCAGAGGCTGAGACGATCGATTCACCCAGAAGGTCTGAAACCCAAACCAGTGGGCACCAGCCACATCCCAGCAGTTCGACGAGACCATCAACACCTCGTTGGGCTTACAGGCAAATCGGTCACAGACCAGCTGATAGACGCTGGCATCGACCTTAAAGCGCTTCACCGTGTCGGCCGATAAGACCGCATCAAAGATACCCTCCATGGCTGCGGAAGACACCGCCGTGGCCAGCATGTCGGGGCTGCCATTGGAGAGAATCGAAAGCGACAGCCCGCGCGCTTTCAGTGCCTTAAGCACCTCGAGATTCTCTGGAAAGGGCTTGAGCGCCGCGTATTGGTCGAGGAGCCCCTTTTCCTTAGTACTTGAAAGCGGAAGGGATAGAGCCTGCGTTGCGAATCGCAGACTATCGATGGTGATCTGCCAGAACGACTTGTAGCGGCTCGGGCCCGCCATTGAGCGCAACCTGGTGTATTCGATCTGCTTGTCACGCCAGAGCTTGGCAAGGGCGGCGCCCTGGCCCGGCCAGTAGGCTTCGGCCTGGGCGGTGATGGCGTAGACGTCAAAGAGGGTGCCGTAGGCATCAAAGGCGATTGCTTTTGGCAGAGGGGCATTCTGCTTCATATTAGAAACCATTTCTATATAATCGATGATTGGTTACTGCTTGCAAATGACAACGCTTCAAAGATTTCGCAATAAAAAGTACCGAATCGAGGTTCGTGAGCGAGACCACGGTCCTGCCCATGTGCACCTTACCGGCGGTGGCTACGACGTCATTATCTACCTGCAGGATCTTTCAGTTGAAGGGGATTGGCCCAGAGGGCTGCGTGTAGAAGTATTGACCTGGGTATCGCTGCATAGAACTACATTGCTAAGGGAGTGGAAGAAATGGCATCAATGAAACGTCCGCGACTTACGTCCGTTGTTCCCCTGCGTAACTTCCGTCTTCGGCTCAGTTTTGTAAATGGCACCTGTTACGACGTCGATTTAAAACCCCTGTTCTTGGAATCTCCGGGTTTGGCACCTCTACAAAGCGCGCGGTCATTTTCGGAGGTTTCTTTGTCTGATGCGAATGGCTGGTCTGTAGAGTGGCCGAAGCACGACATTCAGATCGGTGCCGATACGCTCTGGCTAGATGCCCAGGCACAGAACGCGCCTGATGAAAACACGCGTATATTTGCGCAGTGGCGTGCCCGACATGGCCTATCGCTCAACCAGGCCGCTACTGTCCTGGGCATGACGCCGCGCACCATGAGTGCTTATGGCACGGGGGCGCGACCAGTTCCTCGGTACATTGCACTGGCCTGTAAGGGATGGGAGGCGGAGCACAGTCGGTAGTTGGCAGTCGCCGCTCTTCTCATCTCATAACCTCTTAATTTTCTTCAGCCTCAAAAGACGGAGTCCCCATGTTCAAGACCGCAATCGCAGGCAGCCTACCCAAACCCCATTGGCTTGCAGAAAGCGAAAAGCTCTGGCCGCAGTGGCGCCACGAGGGAGAGGCTTTGGCTAAGGCCAAGGACGACGCCACGCTTTTGTGGATTAAGGCGCAGGAAGACGCGGGGCTCGATGTGGTCGGCGACGGAGAGCAGTCGCGGCAACACTTTGTGCACGGTTTTCTTGAGCAGGTGGAGGGCATTGATTTCACGAATAAAGTGAAGATGGGCATTCGTAACAATCGTTACGACGCGATGGTGCCGCAGGTGGTTGCACCACTGAAGCTCAAAGGCCGTGTGCATGCCCGTGAGGCCCAGCTTGCCCGGGCCCATACCAAGAAGCTCTTGAAGTTCACCCTGCCGGGCCCGATGACGATTGTCGACACCGTGGCCGATCGCTTCTACAACGATCGGGTAAAGATGGCGATGGCCTTTGCTGAACTGCTCAATCAAGAGGCGTTGGCACTCGAGGCCGATGGCGTCGATATCATTCAGTTCGACGAGCCTGCGTTTAATGTCTACATGCAAGAGGCGGCCGATTGGGGGGTGAAGGCGCTCGAGCGGGCCGTGCAGGGGCTTCGTTGTAAGAAGGCGGTACACATCTGCTACGGCTACGGCATTCAGGCCAACATCGACTGGAAGCAGACCCTCGGCCACGAGTGGCGTCAATACGAGCAGGTCTTCCCCGCATTACAGAAGAGCAGCATCGACCAGGTGAGCCTCGAATGTTTTCATTCCCATGTGCCCATGGACCTCATTCGACTCTTGGACGGCAAAGAGGTCATGGTGGGCGTCATCGATGTGGCAAGCGACGTGGTGGAGACCCCCGAGCAGGTTGCCGACACCATCGGGAAGGCGTTGCAGTTTGTACGCAAAGAGCGGCTGATTGCCTGCACAAACTGTGGGTTGGCACCTATGAGCCGCGAGGTGGCCGAGGCCAAGCTCAAGGCGCTGGCCGATGGCGCGGCGCTTGCGGGGCAGAGGTTTAGCGCCTAGGTAGCGCCTGTTGGAACCAGTCTGTGGCTGGGCGGCTTAAGAACTCTTCGACCGGTATGCCCCCCGTACCGACGATCAAGGTCTTGGTACGAGGGAACTGGCGCTCAAATGCCAGCAGGCCTGACATGGGCCTCGTCTTGCGACCGCTCTTGACTTCTATGGCGAGCGATCGGTCGCGGGTACTGACAACGAAATCGACCTCCTTGTTGCCTTCGCGCCAATAGGTGATCTGCATGCTGGGACTCGCTGAGTTAAGCAGGTGCGCACCAACCGTTGATTCCACAAGCCGCCCCCAGGTCTCTGGGTGATCTCTGGCAGCCGTTGGCCCTGACAGCCCAATCGCGTCTTCCATTTGGCTGCTTTGTAGTGCCACATCAAACACCTGAAACTTCGGACTCGAGCCTCGGCTGCGGGCCTGGTCGCCTGCGTATTTCTGGAGGCCAGTGACCATCCAGGCAGAGGCCAAGAGGTGCAGATAGTGCGCAAGTGTGGTGGTGTTTCCCGCATCCTGCAGTTGTCCCATGACCTTCTGATACGACAAGACCTGGCTTGAGTAGGCGCAGCCGAGTTGCATCAGGCTACGCAGTAAGGCGGGTTTGTCGATTCGTGCGAGATTCAAGACATCGCGCGAGACAGTGGGTTCGACGATGGCATCTTGCAGATACCGTATCCAGCGGTCTGGAGACTGAATAAGGCCCGCCGGTCCAGTGTAGCCGCCAAAACAAATGTAGTCGTCAAGGCCAAAACCAAAGGCCTCGCGCATTTCAGTAAAGGACCAGTGCGGCACGCGAATTAACTCGAACCGCCCCGCCAAGCTTTCGGTGAGCCCTTGGTGCACCAGAAACTGGGATGACCCGAGTAG
>JBDLQX010000051.1:0-16511 GCA_039800345.1 Pseudomonadota bacterium
ATTGTCCGCGATCGGGCTATTCTGCGGCAGCTTGTTGGGGTCAGCGATGAGATCGCCACGACGGCTTTGAATCCAGAGGGCCGAGAGACCCGCCAGATTCTTGATGAAGCCGAGACCAAGATATTTCGGATCGGCGAGGAAGGCGCCCGTGGCCGGCAGGGCGTTGTCTCTTTCGATCAGCTCGTGAAAACGGTCGCCCGCCGCATTGATGAACTCGCCAACAACCCCAACCCATCCGATGTCACCGGCGTACCCTCTGGCTTCTTAGACCTCGACCAGAAGACAGCCGGCATGCACGGCGGCGACCTGATTATCGTGGCGGGCCGTCCGAGTATGGGCAAGACCTCCTTTGCTCTTAATATCGGGGAGCATGTGGCGATCGATCAGGGCCTGCCCATTATTGTGTTTAGTATGGAAATGGGCGCGGAGCAGTTGGCGTTACGGATGATCTGTTCGGTCGGTCGTATTGATGCCCAGCGGCTTCGCACGGGCCGACTCGCTGACGAAGACTGGGATCGCCTGACCCACGCGCTAGAAAAGATGAAGGGCGTGCCAGTCTTTATTGATGAGACGCCTGCGCTCAATCCTTTGGAGCTGCGCTCGCGGGCGCGCCGGCTGGCCCGGCAGGCTGGCGGCCTCGGGCTGATTGTGGTGGACTATATCCAGCTCATGAGCGGCACAAACTCTGCCGAGAACCGCGTCTCCGAGATTTCGGAGATCACTCGGTCTCTAAAGAGTCTGGCGAAAGAACTCAGCTGCCCCGTGATTGCCTTGTCGCAGCTGAACCGCACGGTGGAGCAGCGCACAGACAAACGACCGGTGATGAGTGATCTGCGCGAGAGTGGCTCGATTGAGCAGGATGCCGATGTCATTCTCTTTATCTATCGTGATGAGGTCTACCGTGCAGACTCACCCGATAAAGGGGTTGCTGAAATTATTATCAGCAAGCAGCGTAACGGACCCATTGGCACGGTACGGCTCACGTTTCTTGGCCAGTACACCAAGTTTGAGAATCATGCGCCCCCCGCGCCGTCTGGCTATGGCGGGGGCGGGGGCCCGCCGTTTTAGCAGCGCGCAGAGGAATCTCATCGCCGGATCAGGCCGAGGCACCGCACTCGCACCGCCCGAGTAACCCAAGAAGGAGCAGCAGGTATGGCATCGTCGATGACACTCCACAGCTATTGGCGCTCGTCGGCTGCCTATCGGGTGCGACTGGCCTTGCATTTCAAGCAACTTGCTTACGACGTGGTCTATGTCAATCTGCGTCAGAACGCGCAGTCGTCGCAAGACTATCTGGCCAGAAATCCTGAAGGACTGGTTCCGGTATTAGAGGTTGATGGTCTGCAGCTCAGCCAGTCGATTGCGATCATGGAATACCTCGAGCAGACGCATCCAACCCCGGCCCTTCTGCCAGCAGATGCCGCAGGTCGGGCCCGTGTGCGGGCCCTGGCGCAGTTTATTGCCTGCGAGATTCACCCGATCAACAACCTGCGCATTCTGCGGTATCTCGTGGGTCCCCTCGGTGTCTCTGAGCAGGCCAAAGACACCTGGTATGCCCACTGGGTACGCGATGGGCTTGAGCGCTTTGAGCAGCGACTCTCGGAGTCAGGCACCGGCCTTTTTTGTCACGGAGACACGCCAACGATGGCCGACTGTGTGCTGATGCCGCAGGTCTTTAATGCCCGCATCATGAAGGTGCCCCTCGATGGCCTCGTCAAGATTCAGGCTGTTGAGGCGCGGCTGCTTGCCCTAGACCCGGTGCGTCGCGCCTACCCGTTTAGTCAGGAAGACGCGGTGGGGGAGCCAGGACCGTTGGCCCTTCCTACCCTCTAACCAGGGTCACCGTAGTACCAGTACGGGAATCTTGGCGTTGGCCAAGACCTTCTGAGTCTCGCTTCCGAGCATGAGTCTGACAAGACCCGAGCGGCCGTGGGAGGCCATGGCAATGAGGTCGCACTTGTGTTTGTCGGCAGCCTTCAGAATGGCCTGGGCAGGAAAGTCACTCGTGACATACGAGACATTGCACTTCACTCCCGCGGACTCACAGGCGCTCTGTAGTTTTCCTAAATGTCCCATAGCGATTGCCTCTGCGTGCGCCTCGAGTTCTTCAGCCGGCACATAATTGGTCGGGATGTACTCGCTGTAGTAGTTGAACTTGTACTCCGGGGTGACATGAAAGCCTGTCACCTTAGCGCCGAGACTCTTTGCCAGGTTGACCGCCTTTTTCATGGCCTTCTTAGAGAGGCTCGAGCCGTCGATCGGGACCAGGATATTTTTAAACATACGATTTACTCCTTGGGAAAAAAGAAAAAAGGCAAAGCCTTCCCGAAGTTGGAGTGGACTACCCTATGGGGGTTCATTTGGGACTGACGGAAGATCCACGATTTACGTGGATGTAACGAGGCGGTCCGCCAAGGTCACGGCAGCCTGCGGGTCGTTGCAGATATAGGCGCCGCCAAAGGTCTGATCGGTCTCAAAGCGCGGTAAGGAGAATATCGGTCCGCCAACCAAGACCTGCAGTTCGTTATTTTTGGCGTTGGACTTCATGGCCGTCACCAATCCGGAAACCTCTTGCAGCTGGGCCTCTGTAGAGATTGAGAGGCCTACAAGGTCGAACCACTCCTGGCCCACGGTATGCAGAAGCGCTGCCTTCTGCGATGAGATCTCCAAGACCACCTGCCAGCCGGCTTTGCGAAAAAATCCCGAGACCATCACAGGCCCAAGAATATGTTGCGACCCAGGCGCACTCGAGAGAAGAATGCGGCGGTTCACTCCGGCGGTCTGTGGCCCTGCCTGGTGTTCATAGCCCAGGCGGTGGGTAATTTCGTGCATGCGAATCAGCCCTTGGGTGACCTGCACAAAATCGCAAAGGTCCTTCTCCCACTGCTCGCCGAGATAGCGTGCAGAGGGGCCGATAAGGTCGAGAAAGATGGTCTCGGCGGTCATTCCGCGTTGTAGAAGAGTATTAGCAAAGGCCTGGGCCTCGCCTGACTTCCCTTCTACACAGAGACGCGAAAACGCCACCACCTCGTCACTCGCAGGCTTTTGCGTAGGGCCTGTTGTGGATGATGATTGGCCAGGATGTACCTGGTGTGCCTGGAGCAACCGCGGAATGATTTCCTGGTTGATGACCAGCCCGATCGACGACTTGCAGTCTGACTCCATGTCTGCCCCCCGCAGTACCCGAGTTCTCTTGTCTGCTATGACCCGTCGGACCCATTGTAGGCCTCATTGGCTGGCTGCGGTTGATAAAGATCCGGTGGTACCCTAAGACGCATGCGTACCAACGATATTGATCCAGATCTGATTAAGAAGGTTTTGCTTGCTCTGATGGTTACCGTCCTCGTCATTCTGGGCGGTTTATTCTTTTATTTTCAAGTCTTTAGCCGCATCGGCCGGCCTGTGCTTATCGCGGTAGAGGTTACCCTGCAGAACCGCTGTGAATTTCCCGACGATGTGTTTATGGCCAAGGCTATGCCAGCTGGTCCACAGGCTGCCTTTTCCGGAGGGAAGGCGCGGCTTCTCGCCTACACCGGTCGCCGGGTCAAGCTGGTGGCCAACAGCCGGTACCCGGGGTTTAACTTTGAGGGTGATGAGGCCAATGTGGCGTCGAAAGTGACGTTGGAGGCAGTCTGTGAGAACCAGCAGCGCTTTCGCGACACCTCGAAGTCGATCCGTGAGGGCTTTAACTCCGGGAACTAGTCTTGGCAGCCCGCTCGGCTTCCAGCGCCCGCTGCACGGCGGGACGGGCGTGCACCCGCGCCTGATAGGTGGCAATCTCAGGCCACTCTGAGAGTTCGAGCTTCATATACCTTCCCCAGCTCAGCACCGTATAGAGGTAGGCATCAGCCACGGTGAAGTGTTCCCCCATAAGGTAGGGCTGACCGCGTAGAACGGTATTCACATAGTCCAGCCGCCTGCGAATGTTGGCCATAGCGGTCTTCTTCCACTCCTCTGTGGCGGCAGGATTAAAAAACGGGCTACAAGACTTATGCAGCTCGGTGCCAATAAAGGTGAGCCAGCCCTGGAGTTGATATCGGGCGAGGTTGCTGTAGGGCGGGGCAAGCCCAGCATCGGGGGCCTGATCGGCGATGTACTGCACAATCGCCGGTCCTTCGGTGAGCAGGTCGCCAGAGTCTAAAAGTAACGCGGGGACATAGCCCTTGGGGTTGCGTTGGTCGAAGTCTTCGCCCGAGGCGGTCTGTCGGGACTTAAGGTTCACCAGTTCAATCTCGTAGGGCAGGCCCGATTCGGCAAGGGCAATGTGCGGGGACAGCGAGCAGGCACCGGGGCTGAAGTAGAGTTTCATCGGGGGAGAGTCCTTTCGTAGGAAAGTAGGGCGCGCGCGGGGTTGGCCGATATTACGTGTTACCTAAAGGGACGCCGTTGCCAGCGCGCCCGAATATCCTCTACGGCCATCACCAGTGCGGGAGTAAGCAACATCTGCAGTGCGGTGCCTACGAGCACGCCCACACCAATTGAGACGGCTAGCGGAATGAGGAATTGGGCCTGAATACTGCGCTCGATAATCAGGGGAAAGATACCTAGAAAGGTGGTGATGGCCGTGAGCAGAATCGGGCGAAACCGATTCATACAAGCGCGCACGATCGCCTGGGCGATATCCGGGGTGCGTCCCTTTTCTTCGTTAATGAAGTCAATCAGCACCAGCGATCCATTGACGATAATGCCTGCCAGGCCAATCACCCCAAAGAGGCTGGTGAGTCCCATCGAGAGTCCCATGGCCAGGTGCCCAAGCACGGCTCCGACCAGTCCGAAGGGAATCGACACCAGCACGATCAGCGGCTGGATATACGAGCGAAAGGCCAACGCCAGGAGCGCATACATGCAGAAGACCGCGAGCAGAAAGTTCTTGGCAAGCGCAGGCAGTGTCTTGCCTTGTTCTCCCTGTTCACCGCCCATGGCATAGCGAAAGCCGGGTATCTGCTCTGCAATGGCGGGAAAGACGGTCTTGATCAGCTGCTCATTCACCTGCTGGCCGGTCACCAGCCGGCTGTCGACTTCGGCAAAAATGGTGGAGATCCGACGACCATCCCGTCGCACAATCGTGGTCGGGCTGGTACCCATCTGTAGGTCTGCGATCTCATGCAGCGGCACAAACCGGCCTGCGGGGGTACGAATCCGCGTATTGGCAAGGCCCGCGAAGCTGTCGCGTTCGCGTTCCGGTAGCCGCACATAGACACGCACCTCGTCCTTTCCGCGTTGGATGCGCAAAGCCTCAGCACCGAAGTAGGCAGCCCGTATTTGCTGTGAGACCGACTCCAGGGTGAGCCCCAGCGCCAGGGCCGAAGGCTTGAGTTGGAACTGGATCTCTTGCTTTCCGGGTTGCTGATCGTTACGAATATCAAAGACGCCCGCCATCTCAGCCAGCGCCTGCTCAATGGCTACGATGGCGCGACCGAGTTCCTCTGTACTTGGCGCAGACACATCGATCTGGATCGGGGAGCCGAGCTGTATCACGTTAGAGGCGAAGGTGAGCTTCTGTAAGCCCTCGGGCCGACCAGCCGCCTGTCGCCAGGCCAGTTCCAAGGCCTTTGCTGTGATCGACCGCTTCTCAGGATCGAGGAGTTCAAACACCACCGTGGCCTTATTACCCTGGCTGAGTCCCAGGGCCCCGACCTCTCCAGGCCCGCTGACTTCCGGCCGCCCGACATTGACATAGACGGCGGAGACCAGCGGCTCGCCACTGGGGTCGGGTAATCCTTGGGCGGCCACTAGCCCGGCCTGCTCGATCTGCTGGGCGATTTGGAGGGTTGCCTCGGCGGTACTGCCGGGTCCGAGTTCAAGGGCGGCGGTGACGTACCGCCCTTCGACCTGCGGAAAAAAAGAGAACCGCAGAATGCCCGAGCTGATGGTACCCAGGGTGAGCAGAAAAATACTGATGGCAGCGGCGATGATGACACCGTAGCGGCGTGTGGCGTATTCCAGTGCGGGCCGCAGTACCACTTCGGTAAACCGCCGTAGCTGCGCATCAAATGATTGCCGCACGCGATAGAGCCTACGTGTCACCCAGTGGCCGGGCGTGTAGCCGATTACCTTGAGATGGGCCAGGTGGTGCGGCAAGATAAATAGGGACTCGATCACGGAGATCGTCACCATGATGATGATGATGGCCGGAATCTGGGCGAGAAATTTGCCCGTGGTGCCTGGCGTGAAGAGCAGGGGCACAAAGGCCACAATCGTGGTGGAGACCGCAAGAATCACCGGAATGGCGACGCGCTGGGTGCCGGCCACTGCTGCATCCACCTCTGGTGTGCCGCGCTCGTTTTCTGTCCAGATGTTCTCCGACGCCACGATGGCGTCATCGACCACGATGCCGATCGCCAGAATAAACGCAAAGAGCGACATCATGTTCAGTGAGATGTCGAACCAGGGCATGACCGCGAAGGTTCCCACGAAGGAGACAAAGATTCCCAGAGAGACCCAGAAGGCAAGCCGCAGGTCGAGAAACAGGGTAAGTGCGGCCATCACTAGAACCAGACCCATGAGCCCGTTCTTCATGAGGAGTTCGATGCGGTTCCTAAACTCTACGGATTCATCACGCCAGAAGGCAACTGCAATACCTGGGGGGAGCGCGGGTGCAAGAGACTCCTCGACATAGGCCTTGACCTTGTCGATGACCGAGAGCACCTTTTCATCGCCCACCCGAAAGACCCGTACGAAGGCCGCCGGCTTTCCGTTGTAGCGGATGAGAAGGTCTTCGTCTTTAAAACCATCGTTAATTTCTGCAATATCGCCGAGCCGCACGGCGGTTCCGGAGGCCGAGGAGGCCACCTCGAGTGCGGCAAAATCTGCCTTGTCATACCGACGACCCTTAGCCCGCAGCAGAATCGATTCGCCATCGGCCTTGATCTCCCCGCTGGGCAGGTCGAGGCTCGATCGGCGAATGGTTGCCGCAATCTCGTTGAGGGTGAGGCCCAGCGCTCGCAGGGTCTCCTGGGGCACCTCAATAGAGACCTCGTAGCTGCGAACATTGGCTACCTGCACCAGCGAGACCCCCGCGGTGCGCGAGAGGTCTTCTTTCACCTGATGGGCGAGTTCTCTGAGCGTCGACTCCGGCTGATCGCCATAGAGCACCAGGTCGACCACCCGCTGCTGGGTGATGAGCTGTCGCACCACAGGGGTCTCAACCTCGGCGGGCAGCGTAATTCGGTCGACGGCCGATTTCACATCATCGAGCCGGTTGGCGGCCACCTCGTCGCGTCGCAGCTCCACCCGAACCACGCCGGTGCCCTCGGCGGCAATCGCGGTGATCCGTTCGATGCCCGTCATGCCCTCGAGCTGCTCTTCAATCTTCTGCAGCACCGCCTCTTCAATCTCGTCGGGGGCCGCGCCGGGGTAGGAGGCCCGGACCTCAAGCACATCAAGCTCAATGAGCGGGAAAACCTCCTGCCTCATCGACAGAGCGCTCAATAAGCCAGCCAACAGAATCAGCACCATCAGGAGATTGGCTGCCACGGGATGGCGCGTCATCCAGGCGATGAGGGCGTTCATGGAGGGGTCTGGGAACGCAGGCTAGTTCGCCGGCCGGGGCGGGCTGTTCTCTGGGTCTGCAGTACGCAGGGCCATGCCCTCTGCCGCGACCCGGATGTCGGAGGTGATGAGCTGGAACCGTGGGGGCAGTCCTTCAAGCCCAATGTAGGCGGTCTGGTCGGTCTCGTAGAGTAGGGACACGGGCCGGATCTGCAGGGTCTTGTTCTCAGACAGAATCCAGATGTGCTGCCCATCACGCAGTGCCTTGCGCGGAATCTTCGCAAAGGGACCAGGCCGCAACCCCTCGATTTCAACGTGGGCATACATGCCCACGAGTAGCGGTGGGCCGTCCGATGATGTGGCGACGGTCTTCATAGCGGCCGCCTGCCAGGGGTTATCCACTGCCACCACTAGGTTGAAGGTTCGGGTGGTGGGATCAACCGCCGCCTCTACCCGGTCTACGCGGGCCGGCCAGCGCAGCAGCTGCGCCCCATAGCGGATGACCACTTCGGCGGAGATCTTTCTGGTCTGGGTGGTAGTGCCCACCGAACCGCGCCAGACATCGCCGAGTAGGGCGATTTCGCGATCGGTCAGCGATACGGTGACCTCCAGCCGGCTGCTGGGAAAGACACGGGCAAGTTCGCGCCCGGGCTGCACGATCTCACCCGGGCTGACCCGTTGCGACAGGACGATCCCCGTGAAACGCGCCACGATCTGGCTCCGACTCATATCGATCTGTCGGCTATCCACCAAGGCCTCTGCGCGGGCGAGTCCTGCGGCGGCTTGATCGCGTTGGCTGGTGCGCTCATCGAGCGTCTGCTTGGAAAGGAACCCTTTGGCGATGAGCTCCTGGGTGCGGGTGTAGAGCTGCTCGGCAAGGCGCAGGCTGGCCTGGGCACTCGCGCGCTCGGCAAGTGCCTGGGAGAGGGCCGCCTCGAAGGGCGCGGAGTCTAAGACGATAAGCGCCTCTCCATTGGAAAACTGACCACCCGCCACCAGCTGCGGGTGTACGGACTGCACCCGGCCGGAGACTTCTGCGGCTACGACCAGTTCGTGCTGGGGCTTGACCAGTCCGCTGCCATGAATGCGAATCCCCCCGGCTGCAGGGCTAATGGCTTCCACCTGGACGAGGGGTACAGGCTTTGCCGTGGATTGGACCGCGGGCTGGGGCTTCAATAGGTTCAAAACCACAAAGCCCAAGACGCCGAGCGCCAGGATTCCCGGGATGAGCCAGCGCTTGAAAGAAATGTGGGGAAGCATCACGAGGGGATCATGACCACAGGCCTAATTCCTTACCATTTGCCTGTGTTGGCCATGCTGGCCCAGGGCTCGGTCGGGGGCAGAGGATCGCCTTTTTGCAACAACTCAATGGAGATGTTGTCGGGCGACCGTACAAAGGCCATGTAGCCATCACGGGGTGGTCGGTTGATCACCACCCCGTGGTTCATCAGCCGCTGGCAGCTCTCATAGATGTTGTCCACGGCGTAGGCAAGGTGCCCGAAGTTTCTCCCGCCGGTGTAGTCCTCGGGGTCCCAGTTGTAGGTGAGTTCAATCTGGGACTCGGGGTTTTTTTCGGCGCCGAGAAATACAAGGGTGTAGCGCCCTTGCGGAACGTCCTTGCGTCGAATTTCCTGAAGTCCAAGGGCCTTGCAGTAGAACTGTAGGGACGCCTCGAGATCGGTGACGCGAACCATGGTGTGTAGGTATTTCATGCGGGGGGGGCCTTTCATCGTCCACAGAGTGGGTGTCCATGCGGGGTGGCCAGGGTGCTATACAGAACGTTCCGGGCTGCGCCAGCGTGTAACCGATGCTCATTATGCCGAGATACCGCCGTGTGCCGAGATACCGCCGTGGTCCTGGGGTAAAGGCTGTGTCTATGGGGGGACGGATGCATAGGCCGCGAGGTTTTGCCCAGTTGCATTCAATATATTTATTTATATAATGTTAGTTAGTTAAATAACGGGTGCCGCCGGGCTTCTTTGCCAGATTGCCCCGTACGCCTCTGAGCCCCCCGCAGCACCGTGTTTCTTTTACGAGATTGCCCCTGACCATGACCGATTCTCCTCTGCCTTCGCCACCGACCGACACCCAAGCGTCCCCCCGACTGGGAATCTCCGGCCGTATCGCTGCCGCCTTTTTGTCGGCCCAGATTACGCCTCTTCTGGCCTTGGTTGCCTTTCTGCTGGGCGTCTTTGCGGTCTTCATGACACCGCGCGAGGAGGAGCCACAGATCAATGTGACCATGGCCAATGTGCTTATCCCCTTTCCCGGGGCTGCAGCGCGCGACGTCGAGCAGATGGTGTCGGTACCGGCCGAGCAGGTGCTCGCCCAGATTGCGGGGGTCGAGCATGTGATGTCGGTCTCACAGACGGGGCTTTCGATGATCACCGTGCAGTTTGAGGTGGGCGTGCCGCGTATTGAGGCGCTTGTCCGTCTGCATGATGTGGTGGCGGCCAACGCCGACTGGCTACCCCAGGGCTTAGGTGTGCTGCCCCCTGTGATCAAGCCCAAGGGCATTGACGATGTGCCTATTTTGTCACTGGTGCTGCATGCCGATTCCCCCCGTATTGATCGTCTAGCGCTGGAGCAAATCGGTCATCAGCTCGAGAGTGAGATCAAGCGGGTCAAGGGCACACGGGAGGTCAAGACCATTGGCGGGCCTGGCCGGGTGGTGCGGGTGGAGCTCAATCCCAGTCAGATGATGGCCCGGGGCGTGACTCTGAACGACATCCAGTCGATCGTGGCGGTGGCCAATGCGGGAACGCCGGTGGGGGAGCTGTTGCTGGGCGATCAGGCCCTTGCCGTCGAGACGGGCCCCTTTCTGCGCGATGCACAGGATGTGCGTGATCTGGTGCTCGGCGTTCGGCAGGGGGTGCCGGTATTTCTCGGCGATGTGGCCCGGGTAGTCGATGGCGCCGCGCAGACCGAGCGTCTGGTCTGGTATGGAACGCGAGCCGACGCTGGCGCCAAGTCTTTTGGGCTTACCCCGGCGGTGACGTTGTCTGTGACCAAGAAGCCCGGGGAGAACGCTATTGATGTGGCCAACCAGGTGCAGTCTCGAATCGCCCAACTCAAAGGCGTGATGATTCCTCCGGACGTGACACTGACGGTGACCCGCAACTATGGAGAAACCGCCAACCAGAAGGCCGAGCAACTCATCCAGAAACTCCTCTTCGCTACGGCCTCTGTGGTGCTCTTGATACTCATCGCGCTGGGTCGTCGAGAGGCTGTGATCGTAGGCCTTGCGGTGGTACTCACCCTTGCCGCCACCCTCTTTGCCTCCTGGGCCTATGGGTTCACGATCAATCGTGTTTCCTTGTTTGCGCTGATTTTCTCTATTGGCATTCTTGTGGATGACGCCATCGTCGTTGTGGAAAACATCCATCGGCACCAGCAACTCTTCCCCCACAAGACTCTGCGGGAGATCATTCCCGGCGCAGTGGACGAGGTTGGCGGCCCCACGATTCTGGCCACGCTCACGGTCATTGCCGCGCTGCTGCCGATGGCCTTTGTCAGTGGTCTCATGGGCCCCTATATGAGTCCGATCCCCATCAACGCCAGCATGGGGATGCTCATTTCACTGGCCATTGCCTTTGTGGTGACGCCCTGGATGGCCGCGCGTTGGATGCGGCAGCAGAGTTCTGCGCATGCCGTGCAGGGATCAGCGGGGCCTGCACGGGTTACCCGGATCTTTGCCTTTCTCTTTCATCCCTTTCTGCAGGCGCGTGCCGCCCGCCTGAATCGTTGGCTGCTAACGCTTTGTGTCTTTGTGCTTATCGGGCTGTCGGTCCTGTTGCCGGTGAAGGGCTGGGTAGTGCTCAAGATGCTGCCCTTTGACAACAAGTCGGAATTTCAGGTGATTCTGGATATGCCCCAGGGCACGCGCCTGGAGAAGACCGACCGGGTGCTGCGCGAGATGGCCCAGGCCTTAGCGGCCTTGCCAGAGGTGCAGGACCTACAGATCTATGCGGGCACCGCGGCGCCGATCAACTTCAATGGCCTGGTACGTCAGTACAACTGGCGGGAGGGCCCGCACCTTGGCGACATACAAGTCAACCTTGTAGATAAGTCGTTGCGGCAAGACCAGAGCCACGCCATTGCCCTTCGGGCCCGCCCACTGGTGCAGGCTGTTGCCCAGAAGCACGCGGGCCGGGTGAAGGTGGTGGAGGTGCCGCCCGGGCCACCGGTGCTCTCGCCGATTGTGGCCGAGATCTATGGGCCCACCGACGAGGGCCGACGTGCGGTGGCGCGTTCGGTCCGCGAGGCCCTCGCCCAGACGCCTGGAGTTGTCGATATTGACGACAGCACCGTGGCCCTGGCCCCCAAAAAAATCTTGCTGATAGATCGGCGTAAGGCAAGCCTTATGGGGGTCTCGCAGCAAGAGATTGTGAGTGTCTTGCGCGCGGGACTTACCGGAACGGTACCGGCCTATCTGCACGATGCCTCAAAGTATCCCGTCGGGGTTGTGCTGCGACTCCCCGAGGGGCGGCAACAGTCACTGTCAGACCTTTTGTCGCTGACTGTGCGTACCGGACAGCGGGAGCTACGCCCCCTTTCGGAGTTTGTTCAGGTGGTCGATGCCCAGCGTGAACAGGTGCGTTATCGCAAGAATCTTCTACCAGTCACCTATGTGGTGGCCGATGTGGCCGGCGAGAACGACAGCCCGCTCTATGGCCTCTTCGCGGCGCGGCCCGCAATTCTGGCTCTCAAAGATCCGGAGGGCGGCAGTCTTCAGGAGCGGTTTATTACGCCGCCGGACGATCCATATCGGGGATTTAGCCTGAAATGGGATGGCGAATCCCAGGTGACCTACGAGACATTTCGCGATATGGGGGCGGCCTATGCTGTGGGACTCGTACTTATCTACCTCTTGGTGGTCGCCCAGTTTGGCTCCTATCTGACGCCCTTGATCATCATGGCGCCGATTCCCTTGACCATCATCGGTGTCATGCCAGGCCATGCCCTCTTTGATGCACAGTTCACGGCCACCTCGATGATTGGCATGATCGCCTTGGCGGGCATCATTGTGCGCAACTCGATTCTGCTGGTGGACTTCATTCAGCTGCAGCTCGCCCATGGGGTGGCCTTCTCGCAGGCGGTGGTCACATCGGCCGCTACCCGGGCTCAGCCCATTCTGTTGACTGCATTAGCCGCCACGATTGGCGCCTTCTTTATTCTCGATGATCCCATCTTCAATGGGCTTGCCCTCTCACTCATTTTCGGCATCCTGGTCTCAACGCTCCTTACCCTGGTGGTCATACCGTTGATGTATTACGCGGCCTATCGCCGAAGCTATGAAACCAAAGGCAGTGCGGATGCGGTGCCGTCGTCGCCTGCAAGAACCTAATACTGGAAGAACTCGGAGAGTAACCATGAACAAGAAAACACTGCGACCACTCTTAGGGCTTCTCACCGGCTTAGTGCTGTCGGGCGCCGTCTATGGCCAGAGCCTGACAGAGATCTGGCAGCAGGCGCAGGCCCGCGATCCCGGCTATCTCGCGGCGGGCCGCGAGCAGGGCATTGCGGATGCGCTTCGCCAGCAGGCCCAGCGAGTCTGGCAGCCGATGGTGATGGTCCAGGGATCGGCGGGGCTGGTGAACCGGTATGGCATTACCCGAGATGCCGAGTTCGCAGCCCCGGGGTTCTCGGCCGAAGATGCGAGCTTTCGCACCCATCAGCGTCTGGCCGTGCAGGGCCAGGCGGCTGTCGTGGCCAGCCAGGTGCTGATTGATCGGGAGCGGGAGATTCAGGCCAGACACCTGGCGCTCTCGGCCGATGCGGTGGCGCTGAGCCAAGAGCTCGCTCGACAGAATCTGCTTCTGGCGGTGGTCGAGCGTTCGCTTGCGCTCACCTACGCGCGGGAACAGCGGCGACTCCTCGAACTGCAGGAGCGGGCATTGGCCCAGGCCCATGAAGAGATTCGTAAACGCCAGCGCCTGGGCGACGCCACCCTGACCGATGTTAGCGAGGCCTTTGAGCGGCTGCTGTCGGTCCGCGCGGGGCTGGCCGGGCTGTCTTCCCAGATTCGTATAAAGGAACTTGCGATCGAAGACTGGATTGGCCGCACGCCCTCTTCTCGCGTATTGCGCGGTCACACCACGGCAGACCAGCTTGGCTATGGCAGCCTCGAGGCTGCGTTGCGTCAGATGACCATTAGCCATCCACAGCTTCGGCTTTTTGATCTGCAGGCGCAGACGGCCCAGACCCAGGCCCAGATGTTTCCGGAGGGCAGAGACGCCCTGAAGGTGACGGCCATCGCCCGTGCGGGGCATCAGTTGTCTACGGGCAAGACCCTCTTTCCCTGGGGTCAACAAGGCGGAGAACATTTTGTCGGCATTGAGGTCTCGATGCCGGTGCTTACAGGCGGTGTGCGTCAGGCCCAGTCTCGTGAGGCCGCGGCCCGGGCCGAGCACCTCGTAGCGCTACGCGATCAGACCCGACTGGGGCTAGAGCAGTCGATTCGTGAAATCTGGTTCTATCTGGAGGCCTCAAACGAGCGGCTACGCGCACTAGAGCAGGCCTATACAGCAAGCCAGAGTAGACTTGAGGCGACCCGTAAGTCGCATGCGCAGGGCATGCGCAGTACCTTAGAGCTGCTCGGGGCCGAGACCGATCGGGTGTCGGCAGAACGGGCCGTCTTTCAGGAGCGGCTCAGCCTGCTCTTAAACCGTGCGCGTCTGGCCGCCGCAACGGGTGTGTTGTCCGAAGAAGACCTGACACGAGTTGATGCCTTCTTGCAGTAACCCGCGCGTGCTTGAGGGCCCTGCGCGCCACGTCCCTATTTGCCTGTGTCAGAGGGGCGCGCTGTGCGGGGCTGTGTGGGTAACGCAATAAGGCCGCCGAGTCCCGCGGTTACGAGCAGGATCGGAATGCCGAGTTGTGTAAGGCCGGCCCCTTGTCCTGCGAGTTCGAACAAAAAAGGCAGGCTGAGCCCTGCAAGCACGAGACTGGCAGCGCGTTGCGCAAGAAGCGCGCGAGAGAATGCCAAGCTCAGGAGGGTCGCGAGACCGAGTGCTGCCACCGCCAGAGCCGCTATAAATGCACTGTCTCCTAAGGTGGCCTGGGTCTGCTGATAGGCCCGGTCGATCATCGGGTAGGCGCCCAGGGTGCTGAGCGCACAGAGCGCGCGCAGCAACCAATGCACCCCCTCTGAGGGGGGCCAAGGCAGCGCGTCGAGGCGCCTTTGTGCCGAGGGTAAGGGTTTATTGAATGCCGGATCGGTCGCCTCGGCCCAAGGGGCAGTACCTGCTTTGAGCGGGGCGGATCCGTATTCGTAGCCCGGTCGGGGGGTACTACCCAAGGCGGTAAGGCCAGTACGAACCCATGCGAATCGCTCTGCGGGGCTGCGGCGCTCGCTGCGTGCGGTCAGCAGTCTGCATAGTGCGGCCAGTGACTCGGCCTCTGATCCGCCGAGCGCAAGACGCGTGCTGATCTCTTGTAATAAGTGTCCCGCGCTGTAGGCCACCAGGAGCAGCGGTTCGGAGAGTTCGTTGGCCTGCAGCTTTGTGGGCCAGTAGGCCGAGTAGGCGCTGGCGGGAAGTTCAAAGGCGTCGTCCAGACGCGGCGGATAGGGGCGCCCAGCAGCCTGGTACTGGGCCTGCAGTACCGTGTTGGCGGAAAAAAATGCCTGCCAGTCTGCCTCTAGGGCTGTGATGAGGTCGGGGTGATGCAGCGTCGCGGAGGGCGTGACCCAGAGGGGCTTTTGCAGCGGAAAGCGGCTGCATAAGGCAAGCCCGAAGTCGATAAGCACGGGGCGGCCATGGGTAACCAGAATATTTCTGCAGGCCAGGTCGAGATGAAATACACCGTGGCGGCAGATGGCCGTAATGGCATCTACGATCGCTGGCCCGTGCTGATGTAGCCAGGCAAGTCGTTCGCCTCGGCGATCGGGCAAGGCCTGCAGTACGTCCGCCAGTGACGGGCCCCCATGGGTCATGGTGATCGTCCGTGCCTCGTGGTTGGTTGACAACACCCGTGGTACGGGTGCGCCCCTCTGCCCTAGGTCAGTGAGGATCTGGAGTTCCCGCGACAACAGGTAGTCGTCCTGAAACGTCTTTACGAAGGTCTCGGGCGCGGCGGCCGCGAGCGGGGGGCGTGGGGTCTGGTCCATGGGCTTATCGGGTGCGCATCCAGATCAGACTAATTGAAACATCGTCGTCACTCTGCCGCGACAGGGCAGTCTGGGTCAGGCACTGCGCGCAGTAGGTCAGGTCTTCGGCACTCGGTTGGGCACGGCCAAGGAGCGTTAATTGCGACAGCACATCGTCTGTTTCGAGAAAGTCGCCGGCCCCGTCAGTCATAAGTGCAACGATCCAGTCGCCAGGATCGGCCGTCTCAAACCAGAAAGGATGGGTGGGAACAGGCGCCCCGATCAGTTCTGTCGGGCGTCCCATCGCATCCTGGTGGCGCCCGAGGCTATGCACGTGCCGCCATCCTCTCAGAAGCCGTCGCTGAAAGATTAGGGCATAGCTGTCCCCGACACCGAGCACCTGTAGGCGTCCTGCATGAAAGCGTGCGGCAGTCAGTGTCGAGGCCGAGTCGGGAAACTGTGCATCGAGGGTCTGCCCGAGCGCATCGAGGTCAAGACCCATCTGTGCCAGATCGATGCTTGGCCGCAGGGGTTCCTTCGATCCGGGAGAGAGAGCTTTTTCAAAGTAGGGGAGGAATGCCGTGCAGAGTGCTTCGGAAAAAGCACCTCCCTGGGGCGTGCCATTGGCGCCATCGCAGAGCACGAAGACCGGCTGATCGGGCGCGCTGGTGGCAAAGGCATCAAAGCCCATGGCATGTCCACTATCCGCCCGAGACGCATTTACCACCTGCCCCCATTGAAGGGCGCAGAGTTCAGTCATCGACGTACTCCGAATCGCGGTGCTTTGTTGACGCCGACACGGAGAGTGGCCGCGCGCTATACCGCCTTGGGCCGCGGGGTTGCCTGACTTGGGCCACGTCGTTCTCCGCCGAGTCGGCTGATTTCTACCATAGGAAAGTCGCCGGTGCGACTCGTATCGGGCGAGGTGGCC
>JBDLQX010000052.1:0-4428 GCA_039800345.1 Pseudomonadota bacterium
GTCTCAGCCTTTCAGAACTTCCTTATTAACCCACTGACCTTCATGGCGGGGGTCTTTTATTCCGTTCACAACCTGCCACCGCTCTGGCAGACCATCAGCCACTTCAACCCGTTTTTCTATCTCATTGATGGCTTTCGGTATGGCATCTTCGGTCAGGCCGATGTCTCCCCGTGGACGAGCCTTGTCATTGCCCTGACCGCAACGCTACTGCTGCTCTTACTGACCCATCAGCTGATTGCACGCGGCTGGCGTATTCGCCACTAGGCCATGCCGCTTTCTCATCTGCTGCTGGCCCTGATCATTATGGTGGTCTGGGGCGTGAACTTTATTGCGATGCGTTGGGCGCTAAATGACGTCGCCCCCCTCACCTTCGCCGCCCTACGGTTCACGATGGTGCTCGTTCCCCTCATCTTCTTTGTACCGCGGCCGAAGGTGCCCTTTCGGCTCTTGCTGGGCTATGCCTCGAGTTCGTTTAGCCTGCAGTTCTGTCTGCTGTTTCTGGCGGTGTCCCTCGGTATGCCAGTGGGGCTCACCTCAGTCGTCGTGCAGGGGCAGGTCTTCTTCAGCATTCTGCTTGCCGTGGCCATGCGCCAAGACAGACCCACCC
This sequence comes from Pseudomonadota bacterium, assembly GCA_039800345.1. GTDB lineage: Bacteria > Pseudomonadota > Gammaproteobacteria > Burkholderiales > Burkholderiaceae_A > Hahnella. Next base: position 608 of record JBDLQX010000052.1, read on the forward strand.
GCTGGCAACTCATTGGCGTGACGGTCGGCTCCCTAGGCATCGCTGCGGTGGGCCTCGACATCGGCCAGACCATGCCCCTACTGGCCTTTCTTGTCACCCTTGGGGCGGCCTTTGCGTGGGCTGTAGGCAACACGTTTGTGAAGGCCATGGGCGCGGTCGATGCCATTTCGCTGGTGGTCTGGGCCTCGCTCATTGCTGCCCTTACCCTTATCCCAATTTCTGTTCTTATCGAAGGAACCACCTCATGGGTGGTGGCGGGCAGACTCTTAATCGGCCTTGACGGCGTCTTCTGGGGGAGCCTGCTCTTTAACGCCTTCGGGGCGAGTCTGCTGGGATACGGCGGCTGGTCTTGGCTGCTACGGCGCCATCCTACCCCCATGGTGGCTCCCTTTACGCTGCTGGTACCCGTCTTCGGTCTGGCCTCTGCCGCGATCGTGCTCAGCGAAGCGCTGCGGCCGACAATCTGGCCCGGCATAGTGCTCGTCTTTCTGGGCCTCGCGCTCACACAGGTGCGCGACCTACGCTCTTGGCGTTTCTGGCGGCACCGCGTCTAGAAACTGATGCATGGCAAGCTGCTGATACAGCGGGCTCTGCTGCAAGAGCTCTCCATGACTGGCCTGGGCCACCAGCCTTCCCTGGTCGAGCACGAGAATCTGATGGGCCTTACGCACGGTGGAAAGCCGGTGGGCCACCACCATAGCCGTACGTCCTGGCAGCAACTGCTCTAAGGCCTGCTGCACCGCCCGCTCTGACAATGCATCCAGCGCCGAGGTGGCCTCATCGAGTAGCAAGACAGGCGGGTTGCGCAGCACTGCACGGGCAATGGCTAGACGCTGACGTTGCCCACCCGAGAGCCGCAGGCCCCGCTCCCCCAGGAAGGTGTCGTATCCCTGCGGAAGGGCCTGAAGAAATCCATCGGCAAAGGCCGCATGGGCCGCTGAGGCCACCTCCGCCTCGCTCGCCTCAAGACGGCCGTAGCGGATGTTGCCCCAGGCGTTGTCTGAAAAAATCACCGGGTCTTGCGGCACCAGCCCAATAGCGGCCCGCACAGCGGCAAGTCCCCATTGCTCCATGGGCCGTTCATTAAAAAGAATGCTACCGCGCTGTGGCCGATAAAAACCCAGAAGAAGCTGCAGCACCGTAGACTTCCCTGCGCCTGAGGGGCCCACCAGAGCAAAGGTCTGGCCCGCAGGCAGATCGAAGGAGAGATCCGCAATCGCCCAGTGGTCAGGACGCGACGGGTAGGCAAACCAGACACCTTCAAACCGAATGCGAATCGGAGCGGCTAGTGGGCCAAGGGGACGGGATGGTGGCGCAGCGCTGCTGGTAGAAGACAGCCCAGATGCGTCTGCAGGCGGTTCTTGCGTCGATAAGGCGTTATGCAGTGACGGAGACTCTGTCATGAACGGAGACTCTGTCATGAGTGCGACCAGCCGTTCCGTGGCACCCGCGGCCCGCTGCAGATCGCCCCAGACCTCCGCGAGCGCGGCAATTGAGCCTGCGGTTAAGACCGCATACAAAACAAACTGGGCGAGTTGCCCTGCAGACATCGTGCCCGCCACCACCTCACGGGCCCCCAGCCAGAGCACAAAGACGATGACACCAAAGGCCAAGACGATGGCAACTGCGGTGAGCAGCGAGCGGGTCGTAATCCGGCGGCGCGCAGTCGTAAAGGCATCAGCAACCGTCTTGGCATACCGCGCCTCTTCGTAGGCTTCGCGACCAAAGGCCTGTACGGTCGTCATCGCATTAAGCACCTCACCGGCCAGGGCACTGGTATCGGCGACGCGGTCTTGGCTGTCCTTTGACACCGTGCGCACTTTTCGGCCCAGAGCCAAGACGGGCAGGATCACGAGAATGAGTAAGACCACCATCAGTCCCGCCAAAAAGGGACTGGTCAGCAGCATCATGGTGACGCCGCCCCCAAAGAGCACCAGACTGCGCAAGGACAACGAAATACTCGTCCCCACCAAGGTCTGTACCAGAGTCGTGTCTGCGGTCAGCCGCGACAAGACTTCGCCCGTCTGTAAGGTCTCGAAATAGGCGGGCGGTTGGCGCAGCACTTGGGCATAGACGCGGGTACGCAGATCGGCCACCACACGTTCGCCCAGCCACGACATGAAGTAAAACCGCAGCGCCGTCGCCACCGCCAAGACCACCGATACCGCCAGCAGCCACAAGAAGGGTGTGTGCAGAGCCCCTACGTCTTGCAGACCCTGGTCTACGAGAACCCGAAAGACATAGGGAACCGACAAGGTGGCCGCAGCAGCCAACCCAAGAAAGAAAAAGGCGAAAAACCACTGCGACTTATAGGCCCATGCCAGATGTACCACCGGGGCCAGGGCACGCACCGCGGGCTTTGGCGTAAGAGCAGCGGGCAGATCTTTTTCAGCGGGAGACGAAGGGGAAGTCGAGGGCGGGTGCGCGGACACAAAGACCTTACAAGGCAGAGAGAAGAAAGACTTGCGAAGACAAAAAGGACATACGCCCACAGTTACCAGCAGTTGTGACAAAGGGCTTCGTTTATTATGAACCCTCTCCCCTTCTTCCTGGTCCACGCCCAAAGAGGACAGCACACCATGACACAACTCCTGCTCGGACTTATTCTTTTTCTTGGGATCCACTCGTTGCGCGTCTTCGCCGACGGGCTCCGCACCCGGCTCATTGACCGGCTGGGGGCGCTGGGATTTAAAGGCCTCTACAGTGTGGTCTCGATTATTGGGCTGGTCCTGATTGTTACTGGGTATCAGATCGCACGGTCAGACCCCGTGGTGCTCTACACCCCGCCCACGGGCATGGCCCACGCTGCCTCGCTGCTCACGCTCATCGCCTTTGTGCTGCTCGTGGCCGCCTATGTCCCGGGCAACATCATTCTCAAGAAGGTGAAGCACCCGATGACCATCGCGGTGAAGACCTGGGCCTTTGCCCATCTGCTTTCTAACGGCAGCCTTGCAGACTTGGTGCTTTTCGGCAGTTTTCTGGTCTGGGCTGTTTTGGTGTTTCGGTCGGCACGCCGTCGCCCCCCAGTGGTAAGCCCGGGGCTCACCGACATTCCTGCGGCCATTGCAGCACGGCCCAATTCCTTGATCAGCAGTCTGGTAACGGTGGGCGTCGGTATCGGTCTGTGGGCCTGGTTTGCGTTTCAGGGCCATGCGCTGCTCATCGGCGTGGCGCCCTTTGGCGGAATTGGCCAATAAGGATGCAGCGGGCTTGGTAAAGCGTAAGCAGGCGGCCGAGCCCGCCTCAGTTAGCCCGTCCACCCCTGCAGGCATGGCGGCAAAGCCCGCTTGTTATACAATTCGGTTTCGTGGCGAATTAGCTCAGCCGGTTAGAGCGACGGAATCATAATCCGCAGGTCCGGGGTTCGAATCCCTGATTCGCCACCATATTTTCCTTCGTATTACGGGTCAGTCTGCAGTCTCGGGAGTCGAGATGCATCCACTTACCGGGTCACATCGTGCGCAACTCAGGAACCTAGCAGATCGCTATGGCACCCGCAGCTTGAGCGTCGACATCGTCACCCTAAACGCCTTGCACCCCCTCATTCGTAAACGAGTTCTTGCGGAAGCAATCAAGCTTTAACGGTCAGCTTTCATGAATCCGAATGAGCGCGACGAAGCTTATGTCACACATATGCTCCATTGCGACACCTTACCTTGATGCCGTTTGGCTTGTCGTGGCAAATGATTTATCCCCGCTGAGAATCGGCTTGGAAAAAATACGCCAACAGATTACAGGTTCGAACCCGTGATACGGCAACTTTCTCGCCCCTCTTTCTTTGTCGAGTTTCTGAGTTCCTTGAAAGAATTTTAGAGAATGTC
>JBDLQX010000053.1:0-7484 GCA_039800345.1 Pseudomonadota bacterium
CAGGCCTTGTTCAGCGGCTCCAGTCGCTGGTCGGTGGCATCGAGGTCGATCTTGATGCCGCCCTGTCGGCAGATGATGAATGAGTGCGGGCAAGACCGCGCCCCTGGTCATTCACGGATGGGCAGTCTTTGCCCACCCGCTGTTCCTCGCGCAGATTGAAACGCTGGCGCAGCAGGTCGAGGCCTTCAAGCAAAAGGATCCGGTCGGGTACGTGAAAAAGAACGCCAGCAAACGACTGGCGGCAATCACCAAGTTGGCGTTCGACGCCATCCCGCAAGATCCAGCCCGTCCGGATTACCGGCAAGGCGGAACCTTGGGCGACGACCACAAGCATTGGTTCCGGGCGAAGTTCTTCCAGCAGTACCGTCTGTTCTTCCGTTACCACGCGCCCAGCAAAGTGATCGTGTTCGCGTGGGTCAACGATGAGGACACCAAGCGCGCCTACGGGAGCAGCGACGATGCCTACCGGGTGTTCCGCAAGATGCTGGAAAGCGGCCATCCTCCGGACGACTGGAGCCAGTTGTTGGCCGAGGCCCGGGCCGAGGGGCAGCGCTTGCAACAGTTCGCCGCCAGCATCACTCCATAAGGATTTGATTGGATCATGGGTACCCTTTGCCGACTCTGGTGATGGAGTCGGTCAGCGGAACAGTGCGATGACGAGAGATTTCGGTCGCAGTGCCCATGACGAGACACTACAAGGAAAATGACCGAAAAAGTAGTAACGTCTTTGCTTAACTACTTTTTGATTAGGTGGTGGAGACGAGGAGGATCGAACTCCCGACCTTCGCATTGCGAACGCGACGCTCTCCCAGCTGAGCTACGTCCCCTTACCAACAGTCAAAATTCTAGCAGTCAATACGCCCAGGAGCAGCCCCCAGAATGCAGAGGCGATGCCCATCAGGGTAACGCCAGAGGCCGTCACCAGAAATGTCACAAGCGCCGCCTCCCGCTGCGTGGGGTCGAGTAAGGCCTGGTGCAGGCTGTTGGCGATCGTAGGCAGTAGCGCCAGCCCGGCAATCGCAATGACAAAGGCCTGGGGAAGGGCAGCAAAGAGGGTGGCCACGGTGGCGCCGAGGAGTCCCAAGGTAATGTAGAAGGCCCCAGCCCACATGGCAGCCTGGTAGCGTTTTTTGGCATCCGGATCGGCATCCGGGCTCATGCAGATAGCAGCAGTGATAGCTGCCAGGTTGTACTGAAATCCGCCAAAGGGCCCTAGTACCAGGCCTGTGAGCCCGGTTGCCTTGAGCAGGGGCGAAATCGGTGTCTGATATCCGTTGGCCCGCAGAACACTGAGTCCCGGCACATTCTGCGAGGCCATAGTCACCACATAGAGCGGCACCGCCACACCCAGGGCGCTTGCCCAGGAGAAGCTCGGCGCAGTAAACACGGGCGTGGCCCACTGCCAGGCAATGCGGGTTCCGGTGAATCCTCCGGTGAGCCAGAGCCAGAGCAGGCCTGTTAGCAGGGTTAGCGGCACCGCATACCGTGGGGCAAACCGCTTCGCGATGAGAAAAACACCAAACATCACAATAATCAGCACCGTATCGGTCTGAAGTCCTTCGAAGGCCCCAATACCAAACCGCAGCAGAACCCCGGCGAGCATGGCCGCCGCCAGCGCCATCGGGATATGCCGCATCACGCGGTCAAAGGCACCCAGAAAGCCGGTGAGGGTAATCAGTCCCGAGGCCAAAATAAAAATCCCAATCGTCTCGGGGAGAGGAAGACCGGGCAGTGCGCCCGCGAGCAGCGCAGCCCCTGGGGTAGACCAGGCCGTGAGAATCGGTTCCTTCGTCCACCAGGAAAGGCCAATGCAGGTGAGGCCTGTGCCGATGCCCAGCGCCCAGAGCCAAGAACTCACCACCTCGGGCGGTGCGCCAGCCGCATGGGCAGCCTGAAATACGATTGCTACCGAACTGGTGTACCCCACCAGTACCGCAACAAAGCCTGCTGAGATTCTTGAGACCACGCTGGGCCTAGTCGCTTACATCAGCAGATGTTCGCCGGCGTTGTCTCCGCCGAGAATCACGTAGTTCACCTTACGAATATCAAGAAGCTTCAGGCCCCCGGCATACGAGATCGAAGACTGCACGTCTTGCTCCATCTCTACCAGGGTATCTGCAAGGCGGCCTTTAATGGGCTCAAGAATGCGCTTGCCCTCCACATGTTTGTACTCGCCTTTATTAAAGTCGCTCGCCGACCCGTAGTACTCCTTGTAGCGCTTGCCATCGACTTCGACGGTCTGACCGGGGCTCTCCTCATGACCCGCAAGCATCGAGCCAATCATCACCATCGTGGCGCCAAACCGAATGCTCTTGGCAATGTCGCCATGCTCGCGAATGCCGCCATCGGCGATGATGGGCTTGGTGGCCACGCGGGCACACCATTTCAAGGCAGAAAGCTGCCACCCTCCGGTGCCAAAGCCGGTCTTCATGCGGGTGATGCAGACCTTCCCGGGGCCAATTCCCACCTTGGTAGCGTCAGCTCCCCAGTTCTCGAGATCGATCACCGCCTCGGGCGTACCCACATTTCCGGCAATCACAAAGGTCTGGGGCAGGTGGGTCTTAATGTGGCCAATCATGTCGCGCACGCTGTCGGCGTGGCCATGGGCAATATCAATGGTGATGTAGTCGGGAACGGACCCTTGCTGCTTAAGTGTGAGTACGGCCGCACGGTCTGCCTCTTTGACACCAAGTGAGATCGAGGCATAGACCCCAGCGTTATGGAGGCGCCGAACCAGGGCCACGTTGTCGACATCAAACCGGTGCATGACATAGAAGTAATCGTGCTGCGCAAGCCAGACGCAGATGTCTTCGTTGACCACGGTCTTCATGTTAGCGGGCACCACAGGAATACGAAAGGAGCGACCGCCCAGCTGGGTGCTCGCGTCACACTCTGAACGGCTCTGCACCCGGCACTTGCGGGGCAAGAGCAAGACGTTGTCGTAGTCGAAAATCTCCATGCGGTCTGAACTCCCAGGGTAGAAACAACACCATTATCCCTAAGCTGGCCGAACCGTTCTCAGAGAGCTCCCAGAAATCTAGACGCGCACTAACACGAACCCTAGCCCAAGAGGCCAGAGTGTCCTGCGAAAGCCACTAACAGGTAAACAGGCTTCTACCGCCGCTTCGCTGTCGAAAAATATTTCTCGAGAAAGTCTTGATCGGGCCGGGTTGTCGTCGGTGTGTATTCATCCTGAGCGACGGGCCGACGGGTTTCGGACTTGGCTTCGGAAAACCCCAAAGGAAGCCGGAGCTGGCCCTGACGGGCCGATCGGGTCGGTATGCTGGGCGAAGCCGAGCGAATACTGGGAATCAACATGGCATGCCTCCTGCTAAAAAGTTGACAGAAATGCGGACAAGAATTGCCGCATCCTGTGTTAAGCAAGGACTAGGCCAGAAAAGCTGGGATCGACTGGAACCCTCGAAACCGTACTCGGCCCCCGCGAATCGGCGGGCCGGCCAGGCGATAGCCAGGGAATCGCGCCAGAAAGCGCCTTAGGGCAATGCGTCCTTCGAGCCTGGCAAGCGACATCCCCGCACACAGGTGAATGCCCGACCCAAAGGCGAGGTGTCGTTGATGCGGTCGATGAATCCGAAACGCTTCGGGGGACTCAAAGACTTCGGGGTCACGGTTGGCCGCCCCTATGCACAGCGTAATGAGAGTGCCTTTGGGGATGTCTGTATCGGAGAGGCGCGTATCTTCAAGTGCCCGGCGATTGCCGAGCTGATTGGAGCTCTCAAATCGCAAGACCTCTTCAATGGCATCGTCGATGGCCAGGGGTTCTGCGAGGAGTTTGTGCAGCTCTTGCGGCCATTCTTGCAGGGTCACCAGCGCATTACCGATCAGGTTGGTGGTGGTCTCGTGGCCCGCGTTCAGAATAAAGATGCAGTTCTGCAACAACTCTTCTTCGGACAGTAGCTCGCCGGTGCCTCCTTCGCCCAGAATGAGTCGCGTGAGTACATCGGTCTGCGGGTCACCAATTGCCGCGCGTCTGTCGGCCACGAGGCCCCGCAGATAAGTCAAAAACTCGGCCACCGCGGTATTGCCGCGTTGCATTTGGGCCTCTGAGAGGCTTGGCTCTAAAGCGCCCAAAATGGCCAGAGACCAGTCGCGCAGGGGCCCACGATCGTTGTGGGGAACCGCGAGCAGGTTGCCGATGACCTCAACGGGAATTGCACTTGCGTAGCCTGAGATGAGATCGACGGCCGCGCCTCCGCGGGCATCGATGGCGAGCTGATCCAGCAGTCCATCGACAAGCTGAACGAGGCCTGCCTCCATCTGGCCAATGGCCTTGGGAGTAAGGGCGCCCACGAGAATCTTACGCACTCGGGTATGCAGTGGCGGGTCATTAAAGACAAGGCTTGTCGTGTGGTGGGCGTAGAGGGGGCTCTGCCCAAACTTTGGCAGAAACTCCTGCTTCTTATCCGACGAAAAAATCTTCGGATTCTTATAGACAAACTCAATGTCGCGATAGCGTGTGAGAAACACCGAGCCATCGGGCATCTGGCGCACCGGACACTGGCTGCGCAGGGCTGCGTACCAGGGATAGGGATTGTCGGTGAATCCTGCGGGCAGGCGTCGCAGGTCAAAGCCGTCTAGGGTGATGGGGGTCATGGCGCGACGGAATGCTCAGCCTGTTCTTTGCCCAACAACACCACACGATGGGACCACCAGATCCCTACAAGGGTGGCCAGTAGCGAGGCAAGGGAGACCCAGACCATGCCATCAAAGCCGCCCTCAGGGCGGGCGGTGAGCAGCAGTCCGCCAAGTATGGCGGCCGAGCCCATGGCGAGTTGCTGGGCAGCCGTATTTACGGCCATGAAGCGGGCGCGCTGGTTGGGGGGCGCAGCAGAGACGATGGCGGCGGACACAGCCACCATTCTTCCCGGCACGAGCGTAAAAAACAACGTGGTGCAGATCAGGGCAAGCCATAGAGGTGCGGCGCCCATATTGGGCAGCCAGACCAGGGGAATGAGCGACAGCGCGGCGACGCGGCGATAGGTCTTCAACTTCCCATAGCGGTCTGCGAGACGGCCGATGAGGCGGGCGGAGAAAAACGAGGCGGTGCCGCCCGCCAGATACATGAGGGGAATCTGTTCCAGTCCAATGCCCACGTCGTAGACCAGGTGCACGGTGATGTAAGGAATCAAGAGAAAGCTCGAAAAAAGCACCAGCATGCTTAATCCCATGGCGATCTGACAGTGGCGCGCCCGCAGCACATCGCGCAAGGGGCCCAGGCGACGAAGCAGCAGCGCGGGCTCTAGAGGCTGACTGGCATCATGGGCAGCCGCGCCGCGCGACCCAGCCGCACCGCCATGGGCGCCCGTGTCGCTTACGGCACCACTCCGCGCCTGAGACTTTTGCGGAATCTCGCGTCGGGCCAGAAGTAGAAGCACCAGCGACACGGCGCCGATCGCAAAGAAAGGGGTGCGCCATCCCCACTGGGTGGCCAGAGTGAGCGATAAGGGCACGCCGATCACGGTGGAAAGCGAGAAGGCACTCATGATGATGCCGCTGGCCCGACCGCGACGCGCATAGGGAATGTGGTCTGCGCTAATCGTAAAAATAAGGGCCCCCATAATGCCGCCGAAGGCGCCTGCGGTCGCCCGGGCCACAACCAGCCAGGCATAGCTCTGGGCTAGGCCACAGGCCATAGAGGCGAGAATGAATCCTGTGAAGACCACCAGCAGGTAGCGACGCCGATCGAACCGATCGATAACGCTGGCGGTGATGAGCCCGCTGATCGCGCCGGTGTAGGTGTAACTCGATACCAAGAGGCCGAAGGCGGCAGCCGATATGCCGAAGGACTGCATGATCTGAGGCCCCAAGGGCATCATGACCATGAAGTCGACGATGTGGCTGAACTGAATGCCCGCCAGCACCCATAAGAATCGTTTTTCTTGCGCGGGGCTCAGCGACATGGGGAATGGGCTAATGGAGGCGGGACCCGGAATCGAACCGAGGTACACGGCTTTGCAGGCCGCTGCATAACCACTCTGCCATCCCGCCAGGGAAGAAAAAAGGGACCATTCAAAAAGACCCGGCGAATCACCGCCGCGCGATTGAAGATCCCTTGCTGAGAATTTTTGGAGCGGGAGACGAGTCTCGAACTCGCGACCTCAACCTTGGCAAGGTTGCGCTCTACCAACTGAGCTACTCCCGCAATCAGCCCAGGAGTATAGATTGTCGCGACACTTCCCGCAAATGACTCGGTGCGAGGAATGCCCCGCGGCCGCCATAGGGCAAGAACCTCAACGAGGACTGCATGGCAACACTAAGAACGTCGCCGGATTTCGGGCGCAGCCTGCACCAGGTAGTAGACCATCGAAATAAAGGTGAGCACGGCGGCAATGAGAATGAGCCAGTCGCCCCAGTGCTGGGTCTGAATCATTCCATCGAAAATCGGCCCGTAGTACAAAAGAAAGGGAATCGCCACCATCTGGGCGATGGTCTTCGCCTTGCCCAGCCAGTTGACCGCCACGCTGCGTCGTGCGCCGATTTCGGCCATCCATTCCCGCAGGGCAGAAATAGTGATCTCCCGACCAATAATGATGAGCCCGATGACCGGGCCGACCCGGCCTTCGTCGATGAGTGCGACAAGGGCGGCACAGACCATCAGCTTGTCGGCCACTGGGTCAAGAAAGGCGCCAAAGGCCGAGGTCTGGTTCCACCGTCGGGCGAGCCAGCCGTCGAACCAGTCGGTGAGGGCCGCGACGATAAAAATCAGGGTCGTGAAAAGATTACGTTCCTCGACACTAAGCCCGAGCGGAAGGTAGAAGACCGCCATAAAAAGTGGGATGGCGAGAATTCTTGCCCAGGTGAGCATGTTGGGGAGGTTAAATACCATAGTGGCGCATCATATCTGCTTCGGTCGAGGCGTCTGCGGGCCGAGTCGAAGTTCCTGCACGAAGGTAGAGAAAAAGTTGACGAATCGAGACCGGGCCGTGTAGCTTGTGCAACGCAGCAGGCGGGATTTTTAGTGCTTGTGGGCCCCCTTATCTTCGTTGGCCGTGTTTGCCTTTTATCGCACCTGTTAGAGAAGATTCTTTTTATGGAAAACATTGTGTACGACGACCTCAAGGTCGGGCAGTCTGCAAGCCAGTCTGCAACCCTTACCCACAAGGCCATCCACGACTTTGCCGAGGTGACCGGCGACTTCAATCCCGCCCACCTTAACCCGGACTATGCCCGCACCACCATCATGAAAGACGTGGTGGGCCACGGCATGTGGAGTGGCGCGCTCTTCTCGCGTATCTTAGGTACCCAGTTCCCCGGGCCTGGCACCATCTATCTGGGACAGACCCTTAAGTTCCGCCGCCCTGTCTATGTGAATGACGTAATTACCGCGACCGTGACGGTGACCAGGAAGGACGATGCCAAGGGTATGGTCTGGCTCGACACGGTGGTGAAGAATCAGAATGGGGAAACGGTGATTGAGGGCGAGGCCACGATTCTCGCGCCCAAGACCAAGTTTAGTTCTGCCC
>JBDLQX010000054.1:0-12280 GCA_039800345.1 Pseudomonadota bacterium
GCAGAGCCTCCTGGGTGCCGCTCGAGACCTGGTTCCAGGGCCGAATCAGGGCGGTCTCCGGCAGCACGATGAGGTCTAGACGGCTGCCCGGATCGGCTGCCACCGCAGCAAGGCTGAGCACGGTCTGTTCCGAGGCCAGCGCATGGGCCGGATCAAACTTCATCTGCTGCGGAATCGCGGTTTGTACGAGTGCCGCCTGCAGGGCCAGGCCGGTGGGCTGGGTGAGCGGAATGGTGCCGGCTACGCCACCGGCCAGATGCAGAAAGACTGTGGCCAAGAGCGGGCGGGGAAGGCCCTGTGCCAGCCAGGCCGCAGACAGGGCGGTGACAAATACCACCCCATAGACACCCACCCAGGGCGCGAAGCCGGCCAAGAGACTGTCGATCTGTTGGTAGCCCCAGTTTAGCCACGGAAAGCCTGTAAAGAGCACGCCGCGGATCCACTCCAGAAGGGTAATGAGCCCCGCGATAGCCAAAGGGGGCAGCGGGTATCGCCGTACAAGCCAGCCCGCCAGAAGTCCATAGCCTGCGACATAGCTCGCCAAGAGCACCGTGGCCATCCCCGCCACAATAGCGGGCATCTCGCCATAGGTATGCAGGCTAATAAATATCCAATGAAAACCGAGGAGACAGGCCGCGAGCAGCAGACCACTGGCCAGCCAGGCGGCCCACTCGATGGGCGTTTTATAGAGACGAATGAGCAGGGCCAGAAAGAGCAGCGCCCCGAGGCTCTGCAGCCATCCGGGCAGGTGCAGATCCATGGGCTAGCTGCCTTCTTCTTCGGTCGCGGGCGGTTCGTCTGCCTCGGGGAGTCGACGGACCAGAAGCATCTCTACCATGCGGGCATCGGCACGCTGCACCGTAAAGTCAAAGCCAGCCATCTGAATTTGCTCACCGCGATGCGGCACCCGACCGAGATGATTGGTAACCAGGCCACCAATGGTGTCGCTGTCTTCATCGGAGAGTTGCGCGGCAAAGGCCTCGTTGAACTGGGCAATGGGCGTGAGTGCCTTAATGCGAAAGAGCCCCGCCTCATGGGCTACAGGCAGTATGTTGTCTTCTTCTTCGTCGACATCGTGCTCGTCTTCGATGTCGCCAACAATCTGCTCCAGCACATCTTCAATGGTAATGAGCCCGGCCACACCGCCATACTCATCCACCACAATGGCAATATGGTTGCGGTTGTTACGAAAGTCGCGCAGCAGCACGTTAAGCCGCTTGGATTCGGGCACAAAGACGGCCGGCCTGAGCAGACCGCGAATATCTTTTTCGTCTTGGGCGAGAACCCGCAGCAGATCTTTGGCCAGCAGAATGCCAATGATGTTGTCTTTATTGCCATCGGTCACCGGAAACCGTGAGTGCGCGGTTTCGAGCACGATAGGCAGAATGGCGTCGAGGGGGTCGTTGATATCGACCACGTCCATCTGGGCTCTGGGCACCATGAGATCGCGTACCGCCAGATCGGCAAACTGCAGCACCCCTTCCATCATAGACACCGCATCGGCATCGATCACAGAATGCGCTTGGGCCTCTCGGAGCTGCTCGATGAGCTCTTCTTTCTCATCGGCCCGGCCAAAGAGCCGGCCAAGAAGGCGCTTGAAGGAGTGACTCAGGCCGGACGGCCTAGGGTCTGGGTCAGACATGCGGGGGCATGAGAGTTAAACACAACGCTAGTGTACCGAATACGGGTCAGGGAGGTGAAAACGCTTCATGATGCGCCGCTCCATCGATTCCATTTCTTCGGCCTCCTGGTCGTTGAGATGGTCAAATCCCTGGGCATGGAGCATGCCGTGCACCAGCATGTGGGCGAAGTGGGCCGCAAGGGTTTTCTTCTGGCTTCGCGCCTCGCGCACCACTATGGGGAGGCAGAAGACGAGGTCTGCAACCACTACAGGATGGCGCTCGTAGCCAAAGGTCAGCACATTGGTGGCGTAGTCTTTGTCGCGATAGTCCCGGTTTAGGCTGCGGCCTTCGCGTGTGCCCACCAGACGAAGGGTAATGGCTGCGCCCTCTGCCTGGGCGCTGAGGCTTGCTTCAAGCAGTCGGCGAATCCGCGGACGCGACAGGGGCCACTGCGCCGTCTGGCCCGTAACGTTCCACTGGAGGTCAAGCAGAATTCTGCTGCTCATAGGCCTCCACAATGCGGGCCACGAGCGGGTGACGCACCACATCGCGGCTGTCGAACTCGGTAAAGGCAATGCCCCGCACAGACTGCAGCACCTGCCGGGCATCGGCTAGACCACTCTTGTGGCCCTTGGGGAGATCGACCTGCGAGGGGTCTCCGGTAATCACCGCCTTGCTGCCAAATCCGATACGGGTGAGGAACATTTTCATCTGCTCAGGCGTGGTGTTCTGGGCCTCATCAAGAATGACAAACGAATGGTTGAGCGTGCGCCCGCGCATATAGGCCAGGGGGGCAATCTCGATAATCTGCTTTTCGGCGAGTTTGATGACCTTGTCATAGCCCATGAGGTCATAGAGGGCGTCATAGAGCGGGCGGAGATAGGGGTCGACCTTCTGGGCCAGATCGCCGGGCAGAAATCCCAGCCGCTCGCCGGCCTCCACTGCGGGCCGGGTGAGCACAATGCGTTGCACCAGGTCGCGCTCCAGGGCATCGACGGCACAGGCCACCGCCAAGAAGGTCTTCCCCGTTCCTGCCGGGCCAATGCCAAAGCAGACATCGTGGTCGAGGATCTGAGCGAGGTACTGCCGCTGATTGGGGGTGCGGCCGCGCAGGTCGCGCCGGCGGGTGCGCAGCACAGTGCCTTCTTCTTGTTCGGTAGGCTCGACGGCGGTGCCGGTGGCCTCGTGATAGGGTGCCTGGGCATTCTGGTCATCGTCGTGATGACTTCTGCGTGACCGACCAGTGCCGCGATGCTCAACCATGGCGAGCTGCAGATCTTCGAGCCGAATTGCAGAGGGGTCATGGGCGAGTTTTTCCAGAAGGGCGGTGGCCCTGGCCACGGGCTGGGCTGCGCCGGAGACTTCAAAGATCGGCCCTCTGCGACGAATGCTCACATCGAGCCCCGCCTCCACCGCCCGCAGGTTCTGCTCTAGCGGGCCACAGAGTTGGGCAAGCCCCTGGTTGTCGTCTTCTAGCAGGCAGAGGCGCTCTACAACTGGCGCACGGCTGGACTTCTGCGCCGCCTGGGCGGAAGCCATCAGACCGCCTCGCCGCGCAGGCTGTGGCTTAAGGCCTTGGTGATACCCATAGGGATCATCTGGCCGATGAGGCGGGCCGGCCCGGCGAAATTGACCACCCGGTTGTTCTCGGTACGGGCCATGAGTTCCTGCGTATTCTTTTTCGCGGGGCCCTCGACCAACACCGAGAAGACCTTGCCCACCATGGCCTGGCTCACGGCCTGGGCGTTGGCCTCAATGGCTGCCTGCAGGGTCTGGAGCCGCCTGAGTTTGACCTCTGCGGGGGTGTCGTCGGGTAGCGATGCCGCCGGGGTACCCGGCCGAGGGCTGTAAATAAAGGAATAGGAATGGTCAAAGCCCACTGCCTCAATGAGCCGCATGCTGGCCGCGAAGTCTTCTTCGGTCTCGCCAGGAAAGCCCACGATAAAGTCGGTGGACAGCGATACGTCGGGCCGCACTGCTTTGAGACGGCGCACGATGCTCTTGTATTCAAGCGCTGTGTAGCCGCGCTTCATGGCCATGAGGATACGGTCGCTACCCGATTGCACGGGCAGATGCACATGGCTTACAAGCTTGGGAAGTTCGCCGTAGACATCGATGAGTCGTTGGCTGAACTCCTTGGGGTGCGAGGTGGTGTAACGGATGCGTGCGATACCCGGCAGGTCGTGGATCATGCGCAGCAGGTCGGCAAAGTCGGTGCCTGTGCCGGGGTCGATAAAGGCATTTACGTTTTGCCCAAGCAGGGTGACCTCTTTTACGCCCTGGTCGGTAAGTTCAATGATCTCGGCCAGCACATCTTCTGCGGGGCGCGACATCTCGGTGCCCCGTGTGTAGGGCACCACACAGAAGCTACAGTACTTGCTGCAGCCCTCCATGATGGAGACAAAGGCCGAGGGGCCCTCGATGCGGGCCGGCGGCAGATTGTCGAACTTCTCGATTTCTGGAAAGCTAATGTCCACCTGAGACCGGCCCGTGGCCTTGCGCGCCTCTATAAGTGCCGGTAGCCGGTGCAGCGTCTGCGGGCCAAAGACCACATCGACATACGGGGCGCGCCGCACGATGGCCTCGCCCTCTTGGCTGGCCACACAGCCACCCACGCCAATAACCAGATGGGGCTTGAGTTTTTTTAGGTCGCGCGCTCGGCCGAGGTCGGAGAAGACTTTTTCTTGGGCCTTTTCGCGCACCGAGCAGGTGTTAAAGAGAATGACATCGGCCTCTTCCGGCCGGTCGGTAGATTCGAGCCCGTGCGATGCCTGTAACACATCGATCATCTTGGCTGAGTCATACTCATTCATCTGGCACCCGAAGGTGCGTACATAGACTTTTGCAGACATAGGGTCAGAGTTACCGTCTCAGGCTTATAACTGGAGGGCCACTCGCGTGGAAAGGACCATATTGTGCCTTATTCAGAACTCTTAAATCCGGGTGTTCGGCGTCGCGATTTCTGGGCCTGGGCCAGTCTCGACTTTGCCAATTCGGGGTACACCACGGTGGTGCTCACGGCGGTCTTTAATGCCTACTTCGTCTCGGTTGTGATGGCCGACAACCCCATGGCCACCCTGGCCTGGACCCTGGTCTTGTCAGTGAGTTATCTGCTTGTGATGATCAGCGCCCCCTGGCTCGGCGCCTATGCCGACGCCCGAGGCGCGAAACGCCGTCTTCTTTTCTGGGCCACATGGGCCTGTGTGCTGGCGACTACGGGGCTCGCCCTGGTGGGTCCGGGTGATTGGCTTCTGGCCGCCTGCCTTCTCATTGTGTCGAACCTCGCCTACGCGAGTCACCAAGATCTCACCGCGGGCTATCTGCAGGAACTCTCTCCCGCGAGCCATCTCGGCAGACTCTCGGGCTACGGCTGGGCCTGGGGCTACTGGGGCGGGCTGCTGGCACTGGCGGTGAGCCTCGTCTGGATACAGGCCCTTGCGCCATCGTTGGCCCCTTGGATCGCTGGCACGTTTGGACTCACGCTCTCAGACAGCGGGGGGCTTCCGGCCCAAGGGCTGGTGGGTGGGGCCATGGTTCTGGTGGCTCTGATCTTTGCGGCTGTGGGCTTTCCTGCACTGCTGGTTTTGGCCCAGCATGAGCGTCAGCATCCGCTGCGTGCGCATGCTCGCGCGTCCCAGGAGCACAACTGGAAGGGCGCCTGGCATCGCCTTTGGGCGGGCTGGTCGCGCCTCTCCCCAGACTTACCCTTGCGCCGCATGCTGGTCTGTGTGGTGGTCTATCAGGCGGGCGTTGCTACCGTAATTACCCTGGCGGCGGTCTATGCGCAGCAGGTCATGGGGTTCACGATGGCCAAGACGATTCTCCTGGTACTCGTGGTGAACATTACCGCGAGTATCGGTGCGTTTTTGTTTGGAAAATTCCAGGACCGTGTTGGCCATCGCAACAGCCTCGTGATCAGCCTGCTGGCTTGGATTCTCATGGTGACTGTTGCAGCCCTGGGGCAGACCGAGGCCATGTTTTGGCTCGCCGCCAATTTGGCGGGCTTGGCGATGGGCGCATCGCAGAGTGGGGCCCGTGCGGCCATCTCGGCACTGGGGCCCGCAGATCGCCAGGCCGAGGTCTTTGGCTACTGGGGCGTGGCAGTGCACCTCGCATCGATTCTGGGCCCCTTGGCCTACGGGCTCACGACCGCCGTTACTCAGAACAACCATCGTGTGGCGATCGCCGTGACCGGTCTCTTCTTTGTGGTGGGGCTGCTGCTTTTACTCCGGGTGCGGTTTGATGCGCCCACATCCCGCGTTCCCTCTACTGAAGCAGAAACGACTGCATAGCAGGCCAGTGCTCGGGAAAGTCGGACAGGCTGTGATCTGAGCCTTCCACAATGCGCATGAGGCTGCCCGGGTAGCGAGCCACCATCTCGTTCCAATCCAGTAGCGTGTCGCCCTTGGCAGCGATGAGCATGTAGCGCTCGGGCTTGCTGAGCCCGACTTCCATCGACTTCAGATCGTCGAGGTACTGGGCATGGAAGTGCAGAATTTCCGGCCCATGCCACGCCTGTAGCGGACCCACCTGGCCTACAAGATCGCGAGACGGCCAGCAGGCTGGGTTGATTAAGGCGGCCCGAAACTGGTCACGATGCGTGTGGCGTTCCATAAACCAGCTGGCATAAAAGCCGCCAAGAGAGCTGCCAA
Source organism: Pseudomonadota bacterium (assembly GCA_039800345.1). Taxonomy (GTDB): domain Bacteria; phylum Pseudomonadota; class Gammaproteobacteria; order Burkholderiales; family Burkholderiaceae_A; genus Hahnella. Next base: position 6,275 of record JBDLQX010000054.1, read on the forward strand.
TGAGACGGGGTTGAAAGCCTTCGGCAAGCACGTGGCTAATGAGGTGTGAGAGCTGGTCCAGTGCACCGAGTGGGGCAATATCAAGGGCGGGACACTCAAACCGTACGCCCCGGACTCCCAGCCACTCTGAGAGCTGCAGGGCCTTACTAGACTGCGGCGAGCTACGAAAGCCGTGGATGTAAATGACACAGAGGTCTTTTTCAGAAACCGGGGGAGCCATCGACGCCTCCTTTCGAACGCGAGTGGGAACAACGCTGTAGATTTAATCATGGACCGGCCGGCAAAACGTGCCAAGGGTTCGGGGATTCCCCAATGCGCCATGACGACCCATCGGTCACACTCGGTTTACAACGCGTTTATGACAAACCGGTGAGTGCTTTGTTTTTCCCCACCGCTTGTTTCGACAAACAATAACGACAGGTATTTCACATAGCACCAAGGAGACGACGGTATGGCCCTGCGCATGCGTTCAATCATTTCTTCCCTGGCAGTCTTGGGGCTCTCTACCGCGCTGGGCACGACCGGAGCGCTGGCCCAGACCACGGAGATAAAAATCTCCCACCAATGGAAGGCCAACGTTGATGGCCGCGATCTCGCTGCGCGACTCTTTGTGCGTGAGGTAGAGAAGGCAGACCCCAGTATTAAGTTTCGGATCTACCCGGCCCAGTCTCTGGGCATTAAGCCTGTGGCCCAGCTCGATGCGCTGCAAAATGGCACGCTTGAGATGGCGATCTTCCCCATGTCGTATGCCGTAGGAAAGGCAAAAGAGTTCTCGGCCACCATCCTTCCGGGCACGGTTCCCAACCTCGACTTCGCAATGGAACTCAAGAAGTCGGGCTATTACAAGCGCCTGCAGGAACTCTCGGAGAAAAATGGCTTTCGCATCATCACCTGGTGGTGGACGCCGGGCGGCTTTGCCACCAAGGAAAAGGCGGTGATGGGGCCGGATTCGGTTCCCGGCATGAAGCTACGTGCGGCAGACCCCACCTTTGAGTCGATGCTCAAGGCGGCGGGAGCCTCTGTCACGGCCATGGCGTCGTCAGAGATTTATTCGGGGCTGCAGTCGGGGGTCTTGTCTGGCGCGCTCACCTCGGCAGAGACCTTTGTCTCAATGCGCCTCTATGAGCAGACCAAGCACGCCACGATTGGCGGTCCGAGTGCGCTCTGGATGCTTCTACAGCCTCTAGTGATGTCGAAATCGGCCTGGGATAAGCTCACTCCGAAGCAAAAGGAGATCTTCCAGCAGGCAGCCGATAAGTCCGACGCCTTCTTCCTGACGCTACAGCGCGAGGCCACCAACAAAATGGCAGAGGCCTATGTCAATGCCGGCGGCACTGCTCGAGAGCTCACGAAGGCCGAGTTTGATGCCTGGGTTGCCTTGGCGAAGAAGACGGCCTATCCGGAGTTTTCGGCCATCTCGCCCACAGCCAAGGCACTGATGGAGGAGTTGCTTAAGGCCGCGAAGCCCGCGGCCAAATCTAAGTAGTCTGGCGGCGTTTCTCCTGCGTAACGATCTCGTTCGGTCGCTCTTTTCACCATGACACGGCTCTATGCGGCCCTGATGAGCCGTGTCTGTGATGCGCTGGCAGTCTGTGCTGCCGCGCTGCTCACTGTGGCGATGCTCGTCATTATCTGGATGGTGGTCTATCGCACCCTGGGATATTCCACCTCTTGGGAGCTTGAGCTTGCGGTGTTTCTGATGGTCTGTAGCCTCTTTCTGGCGAGCCCCTACACCCTGAAGACGCACGGTCATGTGGGGGTCGACCTGTTCACCACCTATCTGCCCGCCGCATGGGCGAGGCCCCTCATGCTTTGCGTGATGCTCGTGGGGCTTGGGGTAACGCTTTTTCTCACCTATCTTGGCTGGGAATTTACGGTCGATTCCTACCTGAAGGGCGATCGTACAGAGAGTGTCTGGGCGCCCTTGAAGTGGCCGTTGTATTCCATGATGCCGATTGGCTTTGGGCTTACCGCGGCCCAGTATGTCGCGCAGATCGCCGAATTTTTTAACCCCCCCCCAGCCCATGAATGAACTGCAGATTGGCGGGCTGATTCTTCTTTCGACCCTGGTGGTCTTGTTCTCTGGGCTACCGATTGCCTGGGGTCTGAGCCTCGTTGCGATGAGTTTTTTGGTGATTTTTGAGGGGCCCAATGCCCTAGCCAACGTGCCGTTGGTCATGATCGATGAGTTGGCCTCCTTCGCGTTACTCACTATCCCTTTGTTTATTTTGCTCGGGGCAGCGATCGGCAGTACCCAGGCGGGCAAAGATATTTATGAGTCTCTGCATCGCTGGCTCGATCGGGTTCCTGGGGGCCTCGTGATCGCCAATATTCTGGCCTGTGGCATGTTTAGCGCCATTAGCGGGTCAAGCCCCGCTACGGCCGCGGCCATTGGTAAGGCAGGGGTTCCCGAGATGATCAAGCGCGGCATCTCTGCGCGTCTGGCCACCGGCTCGGTCTGTGCCGGTGGCACGCTGGGGATTCTCATTCCGCCGTCGATCACCATGATTCTCTATGGCATCGTCACCGAGACGTCGATTGGGCGGCTCTTTCTGGCCGGTGTGATTCCGGGCATTCTCTTGGTGGTGATGTTTGCGGGCTATGCCTGGCTCAATAGTCTGCTTCAGGCGCGCGCGAAGCAGCTCGACTTAAAGGCGCCCGAATCGGTGCGCTATACGCTGGCTGAGAAGATCGAAGGCCTGCGGCGCGTCACCCCCTTTCTCATTATCGTTGTCATGATTGGCTATGCCATGTATGGCGGGATTGCCACGCCTTCGGAGGTGGCCGCGATTGCTGCGGCCCTGGCTATGGCTCTGGTTATCGTGATCTACAAGGCCCGAAGCCGCGAAGACCAATGGCGAATCTATCGCGAGACCGTACGCGAATCGACCATGATCCTGATGATCATCGCGGCCGCCGCAGTCTTCTCCTACATGATGTCGCTCTTGTATGTCACCCAGTCTGCGGCCCAGTGGCTCGTTGACCTCGGCCTCAACCGTTGGGTACTGATGCTTGCGATTAATGTCTTTTTAATTGTGGCCGGCATGTTTCTTCCGCCTGTAGCCATCATTCTGATGGTGATGCCTATTCTCACCCCCGTGTTGGAGGCCAATAACTTTGACCTCATTTGGTTTGCCGTCATGCTCACGATCAACATGGAGATTGGGCTCATTACCCCGCCTGTGGGTCTAAACCTCTATGTACTCAAGGGGGTGGTGCCCAACGTACCCCTCAAAGAAATTCTCTTGGGCTCGATGCCATTTGTCTATCTCATGGTGGCATCAATGGTCTTGCTGGCCTTCTTCCCACAACTCGCCCTCTGGCTACCTAACCAGATGATGGGCGCGGGCTAGACTGGGCCTCGCGAATTCGGTTGCCTCGGGGCGGCGGATCTGCCTCTAGCGTGGGGCAGTCAACCCAGTGCACCGGGGCGCCCTGATCGAGCGTTTGCTTGTCGGCATCGCAGGTGTGCGTTTGGCCCGAGTCGAGTGTGAGGGTGAGCGGTAGTTCGGCGAGAGAGACCATATCCAGGTAGCCCTCGGGTGTGAAGGCCACTGGCCGCTGGCGCTGGGTTTGTATGGTCCGAATGCGGGCCAGCAGGTTGTTTGGAAGTCGTAATCGAAACTCAGGCAGCTGTTCGGCGTGCTGCCGTTGGTCAACCCAGTATGCGCGCCGGGCGGCGGTGGCAAACCGTACCTGGCCTGTCTTCCACTGCATATCAAAGGGAATCGACTCGGCGTCGAGCCGAAACTGCGCCTCGGTCCAGGCGGGGGTTCTGCCAAAAGCGGCAAGGCCTTCATGGTTACTTTTTCGGGTCTGCCGCCCAAGTTGTACGCGAAGATCAGGATGCCCCAGTTCATGGATAACAAGGTTGTGGTCGCCCACCGCGCCCCAGTGAAGACCTCTGGGGGTGACCCAGAGACGGCTGGCCACGGAGGCGTCGATCGTCGCGGGCTGGCCATTGGGCTGCCTTGCCTGGAGCGTGAGGTCTCCCCAGTGGCCCTGATGTTGCAGACGAAGTTCCTCTCGTGCCCCGGGCCCGAAGGCTTTTGTGGCGGACATGCGGGGGCTCGATGCCGATGGACCGAGGGGTTGCTGATAGGAGACGGCACCACTGGTCTGACCGTGACGTGCCTGAAGGCTACTGGAGAGTCGTGCCCGGGCGGCAGGTGCATTGGACTGCGCGGAGGATCGATGCGGCAAGGAGAGGTGCAGGCTGAGGAAAATACTGGTCTGCGAGGGCCGCTCGAGGCTCGCGGACCCAGAGCGCAGACTTGCCTGCAGACTTGCCTCGGGGCTAAGCCGTGTCTGCAGGCTAAGAAGGCCCAGTCGCGTCTGGGCCTGAGAGACCTGCGCCGTTAGCGCGGTGCGTTGACTCAGTCGCTTGCTGACCGATAGCCTCGTCGTCAGCCCGCTCCCAGCCTCGTATCGAAGCCCGCCAGACCAGTGCACTTCGGTGCGTGGCTGCCCGCTTATGTCGAGGCCCACCGGCGTCGTGCAGCGGGCGTGCATGCAGAGAAAGCCGAGGTCGCCTGAGGCCAGAATGCGCGGCCAGCGCTGGCTGGTAATGCCTAGAAAGCCACGGACCGTCTGGTCGGTGCCGTACCCCCATCCGGAACGTACGGTCTCGTGCAGGCTCATACCTCTTGCCCAGAGCCCCTCGATCTGTAGGGGGCGCTCGGCGCGTGTGGGCGATTCCGTATCTGAGGCGCCTTCGCGAATCTCCCCCATCCAGAGGTCCCAGTGTGTGGCGCCAGGGCCAAGTAGCAGGGGGCTTGCCACCCAAGGGAGCAGCAGGGTCTCGGTCTGTCCTGAGAGGCCTTCGACTCTCACGGCCAGAAGTCCTGGAAGGATAGGGGCGCCCAGGCCCTCGAGACGATAGCGGCCCGAGGGCAGAAGGCCTGTCGAAAAGAGCGGCTGTCCCTGGGTATCAAAGAACTGCAGCCGTGCGGGGGCATCGAGTACAACCTGACCCTGTCCCGAACCCTGTGGCCGCAACACCTGCAGCCGGCTGCTGGCCGAAACCCCGCGCAGGGTACGGGGTCGTTGGTCAGGACCTTCGCGCACCACCTGATCACCGATACGCAATGCCCCGCCAGAGGGCCAGAGCCAGTCGAGCGTCGCCCGTGCAGCCTGTCTGTCTTGTGGGCTGTCGGTCATCAAGAACTGCAGCCCCTGATGGGCGGCGCCTAGTGCCCATTGTTGTCGATGGCGGTCTGCAATGAGGTCGAGATGGGCAGCGGTGAGGCTTGTGATCTCCGCTGGGCTGTCGTCCTCGCGCGGGCCAAGCAGCAGCGCCAGGGGGTCTGGCTGGCGTGCGCTGCTTAGCCGCAGGGCCTGCTCCTTAAGCCAATGGGCCGGCAGACTCACCTGCAGTCGGCCCTGTGTATCGTCTCGTGTGCAGTGCGCTGGTGGGGTTAGATGAAAGAGCCTCTCCCCGTCATGGGTGATGACGGGGAGCGTCGGACTGGCGAGGTGGGTCTCAAGGGCATCAACCTGCACGAGGCAGCGGCCAGGTGAGGTATGAACCAATGTCCCCCGGCTTACCTGCTGGCCATTGAGGTCTATTGCCAGCAGGTCCAGTTCGATGCCTGGCGTCTGCGGCACTGCCGAGGAGGCGGGCTCGGGCGGTACGGTCTGCGTTGTTGCTGGACCCGATGCGGCTATGGCATTTCCGCAGAGCCAGAGCAGCAGGCTGAGAACCGCCCGTTGCATGGCCTTACTGCTGTCGTGCGCTGCTGTCTGCCGAGAGCTGAACGGACGGGGGTTCTTGGGGAGGCAGCGCGAGGGTCTCCTCAGAGACGCCGCGGTCTTTGTGACAGAGGTCTACTGCCTCGCCCGGAAGCAGGGTCTGTGGCCCCGAGATGTTCGCATCGAGGGTTAACCGGACGACGCCTCGTTCGGGGTTGGTAAATCGGGTGCACCGCCCTGCAGCCAGACTGATGGCGGGTGTGTGGGCGATGGGCTCAAGTCGGTGGTGATACACCGGCAGACTGAATCGAAACC
>JBDLQX010000055.1:0-9496 GCA_039800345.1 Pseudomonadota bacterium
GGTCGGCGGTGGCTTCTTCCCTTTCAGACAGGTGACCACAGGCCCTGATTTCTATAAGGTAAACGCTGCTCTAGAGATGGAACCACATGATGCAGAAGACCATTGTTCTCTTAGATGACGACCTCGGCGTGCGGCTTGCCATTTCCCGTGCGCTGGAGTTTGCCGGCTTTCGTGTGGTGGCCTTCTCTTCTGGGAAGGATTTGTTGGCCAAAATTGGAGAGGTCTTGCATCAGGTGGCCGGACAGGTGGGATTTCTGCTGGATATGCGTATGCCGGGTCAGATCTCGGGGCTTGAAGTGATGCGCCAACTGAGAGACCGTGGCATCCAAAACCCGATCGTCTTTCTTTCAGGTGAGGCCCAACTGCACGAGGCCATCGAGGCCCTCAAAGCCGGTGCGTCCGACTTTCTCCTAAAGCCGGTTGACCACGAGAAACTTGTGGCTGCATTACGTCGCGCCATGCAGATCGCATGGCCGAAGCCTAACGCTCTCGATGACGCGCAGGCGTTTGTGCTCGCAGAGGAGCCTATTGATTCCGAGTCGCCACCGAGTTTTCCTGAGGGTTCGGAACGGGTGGCTGGGTTTGAGAGCCTCACCCCCCGGGAAGAAGAGGTGCTGAGTTTTGTCTTAAAGGGCTACCGTAGTGTGCAGATCGCTGCAGCGCTGCAGATCTCCGAACGAACGGTGAAAATGCACCGCTCTAACATCATGGCCAAGGTGGGGGCTCAGGGGGCAACCCATTTGGTCTATCTCTATCAACAATATCAACGTACCCAGGTGCGGGTAGCGTAGTGGTCTGTGGGCAGAATAATGATTCCCTCTGTTCATATTGCCTCTGACTGGGCAAAGCGGGCGGCCCGTCTTCGTCAGGCCCGGATCGATCAGGGGGCTTCGCTCTCTGCGGTAGCCGGGCGTGTTTTGGTCACGGTCACTGAACTCGGCGCGATTGAGGCCGGCAACTTCCAGTACTTTGATTCCGCACAGCGCGTGAACTCACTCTTGGATAAGCTTGAGTCGGTGCTGCGGGCTCGCCCCGATGTCTGCGGTCTCTTCATTCCGAAATTTCTGCGCGAAGACCACGCCCCTTAGGTTTTTGGCTGCCGTCTCCAGGGTCGAGGCATCTCTACTTGACTTTTGGCTCCTCTCTGAAGAACACTAACCCCCAGTGATTCTGCGTGCGCGGGAGAGACTGGTAGCCTCATTGGGCTATCAGCGCCGAAGGGGAAACGCCCCGTAAACTCTCAGGCAAAAGGACCGCGCAGTCGCAATGCTCTCTGGAGAGAGGCCCTGTTCGCGCAGGGCCCGCCGAAGGTTAATGTCTCAGGCGCAAAGGACAGAGGGGGCGTGTTGGCCCAGTCGTGCTGTGCAGATGCCGTTAGGTGCTGCGAGCGCGAAGGCCACCACCCTTTTCTTCTGTTTTCACGCTCCGGAGGCTGCCTTGGAATTTCCTCAACATCTGCGGTACACCGTGTCTCACGAATGGGCAGTGCAAGAGCCCAATGGCGACATCCTCGTGGGTATTTCTGCGCTGGCCCAAGACTCCTTGGGTGAGCTTGTCTATGTGGAGTTGCCGGCCTTAGGCCGGTCACTCTCTGCCGGTGAAGCCTGTGCTGTGGTGGAGTCGACGAAGGCCGCGTCGGATGTTTACGCCCCCATCGCGGGGGAGGTTGTGGCCGTGAATGAGTCGCTGAAAGACATGCCACAGACGGTGAATGAGGCTCCCTATGGGGCGGGCTGGCTGTTCCGTATCCGACCTGCGGCAGGCCTAGACCTGTCGGCCCTGCTAACTGCTGAGGCCTACCAGGCCCAGGCAGAGTAACGTGCCCCGCTTCGTTGGACCCTCTCTGTTGCCCTCGTTTATCACTCCCTTCATTGCCCCACAAGGAATAGATCTATGAAGACAGTCGAGCCTATCGATCGACTCGATGGCCTCTTGGCCGAAGATGCCTTTCATCGCCGCCACATCGGACCCTCCACCGACAGCCAGCAGGAGATGCTGGCAGCGCTTGGTCTCGACGCGTTGCACGACCTCGTGGCCCAGACGGTGCCGGCGGATATTCTGCGTGATGACCTTCTAGCGCTTCCAGATCCGCTCGACGAACCAGCGGCCCTTGCCCACCTTCGTCATCTGGCGCAGAAGAATCAGGTCTGGCGCAGCTACATTGGGGCAGGTTATTACGGAACCCACACGCCACAGCCGATTCTGCGTAATGTCCTGGAGAACCCCGGGTGGTATACCGCCTATACGCCCTACCAGGCGGAAGTCGCCCAGGGGCGGCTTGAGGCCCTCATGAATTTTCAGCAGGTTGTGGTCGACCTCACGGGCCTGTCAACCGCTAATGCGTCACTCTTGGATGAGGCCACGGCCGCAGCCGAGGCCATGGGGGTCTTTCTGCGCGCCCGAAAGAGCGCATCTGCCCAACGGTATCTTGTCGATGCAGAGGTCCACCCGCAGGTGATTGCGGTGCTGCGCAGTCGGGCGCGGTGGATGGGCATCACGATCGACGTTGTAGATCTCACTAAGCCCGCCGGGCCAGACAATCTTTCGAATGTCTTTGGTGCCCATGTGCAGACACCGACCACGCGGGGACGCCTCGTCGATTTTTCTTCGCTCGCCGATCAACTACATGCCCAGGGAGCCCGACTCTCGATTGGAACGGACCTCCTTGCCTTGATGTGCATGAAGTCGCCTGGACAGATGGGTGCCGATGCGGCGCTGGGTAATGCTCAGCGTTTTGGGGTGCCGATGGGGTTTGGCGGCCCACACGCGGCCTTTCTGTCGGTACGTGCGGATCTCGTGCGATCCATGCCTGGAAGAATTATCGGGGTGTCGGTGGATGCCCACGGACAGCCCGCCTACCGCATGGCGCTCCAGACCCGCGAGCAGCATATTCGACGCGATAAGGCCACAAGCAATATCTGTACTGCTCAGGCCCTGTTGGCTAATATGGCCGGGTTTTATGCTGTGTATCACGGGCCTGAAGGCCTCTCGCGTATCGCCCTACGCGTTAATGTTTTTGCGCGACTGCTTGCCCGCGAGGCGGGCCTGCCCGTGGTCTCACCCACGTTTTTCGACACCGTGGTGTTTGATGGCCGGGGCCAGAAAGACGCAATTCTCGCCCGGGCCAGATCGCGGCAGATTAACCTGCGAGCCTACCCCGGTAGCGCCCATCTTTCGGTGTCGCTTGACGAAACCGTGGGGCTCGAAGATCTCTGCGATCTGCTCTGGGTCTTCTCGGAAAAAGCCGTGGCACCGCAGTCCTTACGGGGTCTGCAGATGGCGAGCCTGCCCGACTCGATTCCTGCGGGGCTCACGCGTACCGAACCCGTGCTGACGCACCCCGTCTTTCATCAGTATCGCAGTGAGACCGAGTTTGTCCGCTATCTCAAGCGGTTGGAGAACAAAGACATCTCCTTGGTGCATTCCATGATTCCTCTGGGGTCCTGCACCATGAAGCTCAATGCCGCCTCAGAGATGGCACCGGTGAGTTGGCCTGAGTTTGCCTCGTTGCATCCCTATGTGCCTGCGGATCAGTCGCAGGGCTACGCAGAAATGCTTCAGGCCCTGCGAGATTGGTTGGTCGAAATCACAGGCTTTGCCGAGGTGAGCTTTCAGCCCAACTCGGGTGCCCAGGGCGAGTATGCGGGCATGATGGCCATTCGCCTCTATCAGGCGGCCCAGGGTGAGGGTCATCGTGATGTCTGCCTCATTCCGGCATCGGCCCATGGCACTAACCCGGCCACCGCGCAGATGATGGGACTCAAGATTGTGGTGGTGGCCTGTGATGAGAACGGTAATATCGACCTCAACGATCTGTCGGCCAAGATTGCCGCGCATGGCCCACAGCTCTCTGCGCTTATGGTTACCTATCCGTCTACCCATGGTGTCTTTGAGTCGGCGATTCGTGAGATCTGTAGCCAGGTACATGCGGTGGGCGGGCAGGTCTATATGGATGGCGCAAACCTTAATGCCCAGGCGGGCCTTACACAGCCTGGACAGATCGGGGCCGATGTCTGCCACATGAATCTGCACAAGACCTTCTGTATTCCGCATGGCGGCGGTGGCCCTGGTATGGGTCCGATCGCGGTCGCAGCACACCTAGCGCCCTATCTCAACGTTGATCCCTTTACGTCTCCAGATGCCGCCAATAGCGTATCTGCGGCCCCGGTGGGCAGCGCCCTCATTACCACCATCTCCTACATGTACATTCGAATGATGGGGGCCAGCGGCATTCGCAAGGCCACTGAGGTAGCGATTCTTAATGCCAACTATCTTGCACATCGTTTGAAAGACTATTTCCCCATTCTCTACACTGGCGCGCAGGGCCGGGTGGCCCACGAATGTATTCTCGATCTGCGTGGTCTGAAGGCAGAGCTTGGGGTGACGGCCGAAGATGTTGCTAAGCGCCTTATGGACTACGGCTTTCACGCGCCTACGCTCTCGTTTCCAGTGGCTGACACGCTCATGGTTGAGCCTACGGAGTCAGAGTCCAAGGCCGAACTCGATCGGTTCTGCGAAGCGATGATCTCGATTGCGCAGGAGATCGAGAAGATTCGCGCCGGGGTTTATGACCGCGCCGACAATCCGGTGAAGAACGCGCCGCATACCAGTCGTGAGCTGGCCGCTGACTGGTCCCACGCCTATAGCCGCGATGAGGCGGTCTTTCCGCTGCCCTGGGTGCGTGCGGCAAAGTTCTGGCCCTCGGTCAAGCGCATCGACAACGCTGCGGGTGACCGTACACTGGTCTGTACCTGCCCGCCAATCGCCTCCTATGCAGAGTAGCCATGACGCAGGCACTTCCACTTGAGGCCTTGCACCGGGCTATCGGTGCGCGCATGGGCCCGTTTGCGGGCTATTTGATGCCTATCCAGTACGCCGAGGGCTTAAAGGCCGAGCATCTGCACGCCCGCAGTCATGTAGGCCTCTTCGATGTCTCGCATATGGGGCAGCTGCGCGTCACAGCCCAGACCGGTGGGAGCCCCGCCTTGCGACAGGGCCTTGAGGCGGCCCTTCCGGTGGACTTCGATGGCTGGCCGTCGGGACAGCAGCGTTACACCGTGTTGCTCAATGATGCGGGGGGTATCGAAGATGACCTCATGCTCGTCTGGCGCCCTGGGCCAGAGCCCGAGGTACGCATGGTCGTTAACGCGGGTAATCGCGAGGCTGATTTGCAGCGCCTGCAGCGGCTTGCACCGGGGCTAGAGTTTTCCTGGGTCGATGCAGCGCTTTTGGCATTACAGGGGCCGGAGGCCGAGGCGGTTCTCGCGGGGATTGATCCGAACGCCGCCGCCCTGCGGTTTATGGAGTCGGCTGAACTGATGCTTTTTGGGGCCTCCTGTTTTACCACCCGCAGCGGCTACACCGGGGAAGACGGGTTTGAGATTTCCGTGCCACGGTCGCATGCGCAGGAAGTCGCACAGCAGCTCATGTCAGATTTGCGCGTTCGCTGGGTGGGCCTTGGCGCCCGCGACACTCTGCGGCTTGAGGCGGGGCTACCTCTGCACGGGCAAGACATTCTTCCCTCAGTCTCACCGCTTGAGGCCGGCCTACGCTTTGCCATCGCACCCTCGCGACGTCCAGGCGGAAAGAAGGCAGCGGGGTACCCAGGTGCCGCAGCGCTGGCGGCCCAGTGGGAGGAAGGGGCTACCCGCCGTCTATGCGCTTTTGTTTCTCTTCAGCCAGTGCCGATTCGTGCCCATGCGCCGGTGGTCGATCGGTCCGGTGTAACGGTAGGGGAAGTGACCAGCGGCACTGTCTCGCCGAGCCTGGGGCACCCGATTGTCTTGGCCCTGGTCGATGCGAGGTCCGACCCTGAGGGTTTGTGTGCAGAGGTACGGGGCCAAAACTTGCCGCTGAAACCTGTTTCTTTGCCCTTCGTACCTAAGCGATACAAGCGATAGGCGAGCTCCGACAGATGCTCGCACGTGTCTTGCGCTGGGTGGCAGTTGTCGCAATTACATTGTTTGTGGGCTATGAGCTCTATGTGCTCGGCTCGGTCTACTGGTTGCGGTCGAACAATCCCCCGAGCACCGCCTTTATGACCGCGGAGCGTGAGCGACTCTCCACGCTCAAACCCCCTGGGCGTATTCGACAGACCTGGGTACGCTATTCGGCAATCTCTCCCCACGCGAAGCGGGCCGTGATTGCGTCGGAGGACTCGGGCTTTGTGGACCACGAAGGAATCGATTGGGAGGCGATTGAGAAGGCGGCCCGAGAGAACCTGGAGAAGGGCAAGATTCGCCGTGGAGGGTCGACCATCACCATGCAGCTTGCCAAGAATCTCTTTTTGTCGGCCGATCGCAGTCTGGTGCGCAAAGGTCAGGAGGTGATCATCACGACCATGCTCGAAGGGCTGCTTGAGAAGCGCCGCATTCTCGAGATCTACCTGAACGTTGCGGAATGGGGGGTGGGCGTTTTCGGCATCGAGGCTGCAGCGCAGCATTATTTTGGTGTGAACGCAGCCAGCCTCACCGCCGAACAGGCGGCCTGGCTGGCCGCGATTCTTCCCGCACCGCGGCGGTATGACCGCAATCGCGGAAGCAGTTTTATTCAGTCAAAGACCGAAACCATCCTCGCGCGAATGCCGTTGGTGCGCATACCTTAGCCTCGGCTAGCCCATCGCGCCTTGGCCTGCAAGGTTCTTGAGCGTCATCTGACTTAAGAAATGTTGCTTTACCGCTTTCATGCGATGGGCCAATGCGTGCACGGGGGCGCTTTCTGGGGATGCACCAGCCTCGCTTGCTGACTCTTCGGATTCCGCCTCAAAGAGCAGACAGACGGCCTGTGGCGTAATCTGATCCGCGGGGGTGTTTAGGCGGTATCCGCCACCTGGGCCCCTGAGCGCGGCTACGAGACCCGCCTCACGTAGGGTTCTAAAGATCAGCTCGAGGTAACTGACCGATACGTTGAGCTCCTGGGCAATACTTACCAGGCTTATGGCGCCCTTATTCTGCTTTTTTTGAAGGATTACGAGAGAATCGAGCGCAACCCTGGACTTATTTGAAATATTCATCATTCGGCCCTTCATGAGGAGAATCAGGGAAAAAACCAGTTCTTGACCCCGGTAAAGCCCGCGTACTACCCTGAGCGGCGCCCAAAATTTCTTTACCGAGTTATATATAGACTCCGTCTTTTGCCGAATAGTTCCGCAATTTTTTATCGTCCTGTAAGGTTAGTGCACCGCCCACTTTTATGTATAACACCGATACGCAACTTCAGATTCTCGGTCAGGTGATGCGCCATGAGGCGGTTCAGGGTGCTCTTCAGGCGCTAATCGACGGCCTGCACCAGCAGAGTCCCGTGGGCGGGCGGGTGGTCTGGTCTCCCGGTTCTGTACAGACCGCCATTCAAGAAATGCAGGGTGCCCAGCATGTCTTTCTCATCGATACGGCCTTGGAGGGCGGGGGGCAGTTGATTTTCTTTTTTGCTGAATCCTTGTCGTCTCAACAGCGAGAGGGTCTTGACCGATTTCTCGTTATGGCGGAGCGGTGGATGCACGCCTTGCGGGAGATGGATCAGCTTGAGGCCTCACTCGGGCATGTGGTGTCGCAGGACCCGCTCACTGGCATCCTGAATGCCCGCACCTATGCGGCACGTGTTGCACAGATCGCAGACGCTCGTCGCGATGGCGGCGTAGATTTTTTATTGCTACATCTCGATCTTGTGCAGTTTAAGTCTGTTAATGATCAACTCGGTGATGAGATTGGGGACGAACTCTTGTTTGCTTTCGCTGACCGAATCAAACGGCAGATGGGGCCGCAGGATTGCATCGGACGCCTAGGGCCCGATGAATTCGGGCTGGTTTTTGTCGGGCGTGGTCTGGGCGCGGAGACTGCCGGGTTTATTGAAAAGTTTGTACGCTGGGTACAGAAGCCGCCTATCGAGACCAACCTCTGGAATGGTGTCCGTGTTGGCGTTGCCGATTACGAGGTCGAAGGCCTGCGGGCCAGAGAGCTTCTTCTTTCGGCGGCTGCAGCCCTGCGCGCAACTAAAGTTTTCCCCGGGCCCGCATTTGCCTATGCGGGGCAGTCGCCACAGGCCATTACCTCTGATGCCTCCTAGGGAGTCGGCATGCTTCGAGGACTCTTTGGCGAGAATAGAAAAGACGCGCTCTTACGTGCGAAGGAAGATTTCGAGGGTGCTTGTCGTCTGCAGGGCAGCTCGCGTGAGGTGCGTGCCGCCCGTATTCGTATGGGCATTCGCTGTCGCGCGGTAATCGACGAGACATTTCTCGAGGGTATCGAGAAGTGCGCAGAACACCTAGAGCAGTGCATGGTCGCCGTGATAACAGGAGATCCCCGTCCTCCTCTACCCCAAGCAGGGGCCTTCCAGAAGATTAAGACGATCAATGGGCCCGTGATGGCCTACATTCCCCTTGAGGAGGCAGAGGAGGTGTTTGCTATCGGAGGCCTCTATCAGCGTGAGCAGATCTCCGGTGAACACGCCCTTGAACTTGTGCAAGATGTTGCCAACCGTATTTCTCTCTTGTTGCAACTTGATCGACCGATTGAGCCTCTGGAGTTTCTGAGTGAAAAACTCGAGGAAGACCGCGCCGCCCAAGATCTCGCGGAGATTCGCGCAGCCAAGCAGCGGTCTGCCGAGGACGATTAGAGTTTTCTGATTCGCGGATCCCGCGGGTCGGGTGGGCCGGCTCCTAGTGTCATACGGGTGGTGAGAAACTCTGGCAGCCAGGGATTCGCTACGGCCAGGGAGTATTCGAGCAGGGGCCGAAACCAGGCCTTCTGCCAGGCGCGGTCGGCAGGCAGCGGGGTGAGCGAGATGAGTACGGCCAGTGCAACCGAGATTGCCAGGCCCCGCGCAATGCCAAAGAGCCCGCCCAGAAACCGGTCGATCGCCACACCGCCTGAGGCAGTAACCAGCTCTTTCAGAGCGAGCCGCACCATTTTTCCCAGCAGAAGAACGAGTAATACCACTGCCACAAACCCCAGCACCTGAGGCAGAGGCTCTGACAACAACTCTGTGAGCGGCGCGGCGGCATATCCATAGAGCTTATAGGCGGCGAGCAGGGCGATCGCCCAGATTGCGATACCGGTAATTTCTTGCACGAACCCGCGAAGAATAGCCAGCAATGTAGAGCTCACCAGAACAACGAGCAATAGCCAGTCGATCCAGGTGAGTTCTGCCAGGCCAAGAGGTTCCGTCATTGCAAAATGATCCTCAGCCAGGCTGGTCGGCTATGTGTGTGCGTCATAGTGGTCGCCCTTTTTCTAACTACGAAGTAGGATTCGGTCTGCTTGACGAAAAGTTGAGCATAGGGCGGGCGGCGCCCCATCGGAGCCCAGCAGGCTGGCCTTTGGGCCAGTAAGGGCGAAGGTCGAATTCGGGAGGGGTGGGTGGCGGATATTGCGTTGGGCTTCGACCTGGGCGGCACCAAGACTGAGGCGGTTGCCTTAGCGCCTGATGGCCAGGTGCTGTGCCGTATTCGTCAGCCTACACCGGTACGAGAGGGCGCTGAGGCGATTCTCCGCGGCATCGT
>JBDLQX010000056.1:0-5890 GCA_039800345.1 Pseudomonadota bacterium
CACCAAGAACCAGCTCTCGCCCTGCCTCACGAGCCGTAGAGTCCACCCCCAGCCCACGGCCGCAGCTGGGGCTTTTTTCCGACTGACATATACCCCATGGCCCCCACGATGCTCCCCTTATAGCAGCGCAGTCCCTTAGCCAGGCTCGGCGGGCTCTACCCCAGTCAGTTTATGCGCCGGTACTGGCAGAAAAAGCCGCTTCTGGTACGAAACGCCTTTCCCTCTTGGGCCCATGGCGATGCCCATGGCGATGCCCCTCCCGTATCGATGCAACAGGTGTTGCAGGAGGCACGCAACGATCGCCTGCCATCCCGCATGGTCGATGCCCGCTATGCGTTACAACTCGGCCCGTTTCGTCCCCGGCAGATTCCGTCGTTGAAGACTCCCGGCTGGACCATACTCGTACAGCAGACCAACACCGTCCTGCCAGCGGCAGACCGCTTTCTCGACTGCTTTCGATTTGTGCCTGAAGGACGGCTTGATGATCTGATGATCAGCGTGGCCAGTGACCAGGGCGGCATTGGTGCCCACGTGGACTCTTACGATGTCTTTCTCATTCAGGCCCAAGGGTTTCGGCGCTGGGAGATTGCCCAGACCTTCGATCCCAGGCTTGCCCCCGACCTAGACCTCAAGATCCTTCAGCGGTTCGTGCCCGAGCAGTCTATGGTATTGGGGCCGGGGGATCTGCTCTATCTTCCCCCGCAAGTGGCTCACCGCGGCACAGCCGTTGATGGCCCTTGTATGACCTACTCCGTGGGCTTTCGGGCACCGAGTGCCCCAGAGATTGCCGATATGGCCTTTGGCCAGTACCTGGATCAGAAGGGCGGCGACGCCTTCTGGTCGGACCCCTGGCTCGAGGCCACAGAACATTCGGGCGAACTCCCCGACCGACTGGTCTTGGGTCTTACGCAGCAGGCGATGGCCTGCCTGCCCACGCGGCGAGAGATTGCTCAGGAGGTGGTAGTGGCCCTCTCTGCCCCCCACCCCAGCGTGTATTACGACGCACCCCCACCGATCACGCTGCGCCGCTTTCTGCGGCTCGCACAGTCTTTAGACAGCCTGCGGCTGAGCCCCGGAAGCCGCCTCTTGCTCTGGCACGACTTCATTGCCATCAACGGAGAGTCGTTAGACCTACCTGCTGCCAAACCCCGCGCACAGCAACAAATACGCAAGGCGCTCAGAGATCTCGCCAATCAGCGAGCGATTCGTGCTGCAGCCCTGACGCAGCGAGCAGCCGACGATCCGCTGGTCGGTCTGCTCTGGCAGTGGTTTCTACAGGGATATCTCATTCCGATCAGTGCGCCCGGCAAGCGCCACCCAGTCAAATCCTGACTCTTGTGAGGCGATATCGAAGCGGGTCGTGCCAAAGCGTATATCGCGCACGGCGGCCCGTACCAGATCGGGATGGTTGTTGTTCTGACTAAGGTGGGCGGCGATAACCACCGCAAGACCCGGATGCAGACAGTCTTGCAGGATCTCACAGGCCTGCGCATTCGAAAGGTGCCCGAGCCCCCCGCCGACCCGGGCCTTGAGACTCGGGGGATAGCCGCCTTGGTCGAGCATGGCACGGTCATGGTTGAACTCGAGAAAGAGGCCCGTCAGGCCCTGTAATGCCTCCCGCAGAAAGGTGGTAGGCGCCCCGAGATCGGTGACCACCGCCAGACGGGCCTCTGGACTCCCAAAGACTACAGAAATGGGCTCCCGGGCATCGTGGGGCACCGGCAGTGGCTGGATCGATAGACCCTGGTAGTCAAACGTCCGGTGGGCCGAGATCGCAACGGTTTCCACGCCATCAAAAAAACCGTTACCGGCGGCAAGTAGTGTTCCATGGGTGGCGAGTACGGGGATTCCTGCATGGCGTGCAAGCCGCGCGACCCCCCCTATATGGTCGGCATGCTCATGCGTCACGAGAATGAAATCGAGATCAGAGGCCGACACGCCGCGCTCAGACAGACGGTCTAGCACCAGACGCAGCCCGAGACCACAATCAACCAGCACGCGCACAGGGGCCGCTCCACTGGAATACTCCACCAAGAGCGCATTGCCCTGACTGCCACTGCCAAGGCTGGTAAAACGCATAACGCGTCGACCCTAGCGCAGCTGCTCGAAGAGCACGTCTAGCATCTGCTTGGCATTGGCGTCATTGGTGGGTGCCCCGGTTTCGGTTAAGACGCGCACCGTAGACCGTTCGCCCTCAGACCGCACCTGCACCTGGTACTGGGCTGCTGACTCTCCTGTAGAACTGGTGCCTGAGAAGAGCCTTCCAAAGAATCCAGCAGGCTTGTCTTTGGTGTCCACCGTGGGATCGCGATAGCGCACGAAGAAGAGTCCCTTGGAGCGGTCCCGGTCTTCAACCGTAAACCCGAGCCGATCAATCGCCACCCCCACGCGGCGCCAGGCCCGATCAAAGCCCTCCGCCAACTCGATCTGGGCACGCTCTGCGCTGCGGACCATCTGCGCGGCTCCCGCCGCTGCCGTCACGGCAGCCTTCGCCTTATTCTCATCTTCGCCTAGTCGCAGCATGATGCGGCGAATAAAGTCGCCCTCGAGTTGACGATCGGCCTGACGGTTCGTCCATGTGGTCTGCCCGCTGTCTGTACCCCCCCGGTAGACCTCTACAAGCCCCCTGTGAGCCAAAGAAATCTCAGTCTGGTTGGGCCCAAGCCGCTCCAGGCGCATGCGGAATTTGTCCCGCAGACCGGAGTCGTAGACCCGCTCAAAAACACGACCGATCGTGCGACGAATGAGGTCATCGGGGATCTTGGAACGGTCTTCAGCCCAATCGGTCTCCAGGAACCCCGTGGCGGGATTCTCTTCTGCGATGAGAAAGCCCGCATCGAGCCAGAACTGGCGCAGAATGGGCCAGAGGCGTTCGGCAGACTGATCTACGACCAGAATAGACTGGCCGGCGACCTGCTGCACCTGCATACCCGGAACGCTTGGAAGGACCCCGGCGGACACCGTAGGGCCCCGCCCCGTGGCCCGCTGACGGTCGAAGTCAGAACGGCTGGCAGCGCCCGATGCGGGTACCGCAAAGCGATCATCACGGGCCGGACCAAGAAGATCGGGGGGTACCTCCAAGGGCTTCTCGACACGCGTTGCCGACTGGTAGCCCGTTTCGGAGGGCGCAAGTACACCACAGCCCGAGAGCATCAGGCCGATCACTGCCACGCCGGCGCGATAGTTCATGTACAAACTCCTAAAGAAACCAGCACCGTATCGAGCTCTTTTTGTCGCGCCTCAGAGAGCCCAACCAACGGCAGACGAATACCAGGACCAATGAGGCCCATACGCCAGAGCGCCCATTTCACCGGTACTGGATTAGGCTCAGAAAAGAGCAGGCGATGCAGTGGCAGAAGCCAGCGGTTAAGCGCCGCTGCCTCCGGTACGCGCCCCTCGATGGCAAGCTTGCAGAGCTCGGCCATCGCCTTGGGCATGACATTGGCGGTTACGGAGACATTGCCCTTACCGCCAAGAAGCATGAGGGCCACCGCGGTGGCGTCATCGCCGCTGTAGACGCAGAAGTCGTCGGGCAGTTCGCGAATGAGCCACTGGGCCCGCTCTATGTTGCCGGTGGCATCTTTAATGCCCACGATGTTGGAGATCTGCGCGAGCCGCACCGTAGTCTCTTCGTTGAGGTCGGCCACCGTTCGGCCAGGCACGTTATAGAGAATGATGGGCAGACCACACGACTCCGCAATCGCCCGAAAGTGGTGATAGAGCCCCTCTTGGGTGGGCTTGTTGTAGTAAGGCACCACCTGAAGGCTGGCCTGCGCCCCGAGCCGCTCTGCTTCGCGGGTGAGTTCCACGGCCTCGGCGGTAGAGTTGGCCCCAGTGCCAGCAATCACGGGAATACGCCCAGCCGCACGCTTTACTGCGGTATCGATGAGCTGAAGATGCTCATCGACATCGACGGTGGGAGACTCACCACTGGTACCCACAACCACCAGTGCATTGGTACCCTGCTCGACATGCCAGTCGATCAGCTTCTCGTAGGCAGGAATATCAAGCTCACCGGTTTCGGTCATCGGTGTGACCAAGGCCACAAGACTACCGGTCAACGAAAAAGACATGGAAAACCACCCTTTTAAAAAAACGCGCGCCTAGAAATTCAATCCCATCGCTTCGCGCACATCGCGCATGGTCTGCCGTGCGAGATCGCGTGCCTTCTCACAGCCATCGGCCACTATGCCCTTTACGAGATCGGGCTCTTCCTGATACGGCCGCGCCCGCTCAACAAAGATCTTCTGCTCCTCAAGGACCGCATCGATAACGGGCTGCTTGCACTCCAGACAGCCAATGCCTGCCGAGCGGCAGCCCTCCTGCACCCACTGCTGACGGTCGACATCCGAATAGATCTGGTGCAGCGCCCAGACCGGACAATTCTCGGGATCACCGGGGTCATTACGCCGCACCCGCGCGGGATCTGTTGGCATGGTGCGAATCTTCTTGACCACAGAATCGGGATGCTCGCGCAGCCCAATGGTGTTGTTGTAGCTCTTGCTCATCTTCTGGCCATCGAGCCCCGGCATCCGGGAGGCCTCGGTGAGCAGCGCCTGGGGTTCCACCAATATCAGACGGCGGGCGCCTTCCAGATAACCGAAAAGACGCTCGCGGTCATCGAGCGTAAGGTTCTGCGACTCTTGCAAGAGCGCCTGGGCCTGCTCGAGCGCCGATTCGTCGCCCTGCTCCTGATAACGGGTGCGCAGTTCGAGAATAAGTCGGGCCCGCTTAGAGCCCAGTTTACGAGCCGCCTCTTGGGCCTTTTCTTCAAAACCGAGCTCGCGACCATAGAGGTGATTAAAACGCCGGGCCACCTCACGGGTGAGCTCGACATGCGGCACCTGGTCTTCGCCCACCGGCACAAAGCCTGCGCGGTAAATCAGAATGTCGGCCGACTGCAGCAACGGGTACCCCAGAAAACCATAGGTGGAAAGGTCTTTCTCTGAGAGCCGCTCCTGCTGATCTTTGTAGGTTGGCACCCGTTCAAGCCATCCGAGGGGGGTGCACATCGACAACAAGAGGTGCAGCTCGGCATGCTCAGGCACCCGCGACTGAATAAACAGGGTGGCCTGTGACGGATCGATACCGGCGGCGAGCCAGTCGATGACCATCTCCCAGACATTCTCGCCAATCGACTGCGGGTCTTCGTAGTGGGTGGTGAGGGCATGCCAGTCGGCAACAAAGAACAGGCATTCGTACTCCGACTGCAGCCGAACCCAATTTTTGAGAACCCCGTGGTAATGGCCAAGATGCAGGGCACCGGTGGGCCGCATGCCCGACAGAACGCGTTGAGGATACATGCGCCAGATTTTACCAGTAGGCCCAGACGGGGTCGCAGCCGTCCGGCAGCGGCGGTGCCCGCCCTACGTCACAGCGACTCTCCGTGGGGCTATGAAAATCGCTGCCTCGCGATGCGCGCAGGCCCCAGTGCAGGGCAATCTGTTGATACCGGCGCGTATCGTCCTGGGTGTGGCTGCCCGTGGAGACCTCGATGGTTCGACCCCCCAACGAGAGAAATTCCTGCAAAAGCGCCCAACGAGCCGTCTCGGTGAGTCGGTACCGAGCCGGGTGGGCAATAACTGGGGTACCACCCGCCGACTGAATCCAGGACATTGCATGAGAGAGTCGCGCCCACTGGTGGGGAACATAGCCAGGCTTATTGGGCGTGAGATAGCGGTCGAAGACTTCTTGGACATGATGGCAGACCCCTTGGGCCACCAGCGCACGTGCGAAATGGGTGCGCCCCACGAGCATGGGATTCCCGGCAAAGGCCAGTGCCGCCTCGAGTACAGACGGCAGGCCGGCATCCACGAGTGCCTGGTCCATCTCCTGGGCACGACGATGCCTGCTACGTTGCATCTCCCGCAACGCCTCGCGTAACGGGGCG
>JBDLQX010000057.1:0-2716 GCA_039800345.1 Pseudomonadota bacterium
CCATCGCCGAGGCCACACTGGTCCGTCCGTCCGGGCAGGGCTATCTGAGTCAGGGGAAGTTTGGTCAGCACTCGGAGCATCTCGACTATGTTTTGGCCGAAATGCAGAGTCTGGCGCGGGCACACCCCGGGGCCACCTGGTAGCGCCAGTGGCCGATATGCTTGGTGCCCAAGAAACCCAGGCGTTCCCAAATGCCCGTGTCGAAGAGGCCTGGGAGATTCTTGGGCGCCTGACCGATCCTGAGATTCCGGTGGTGACATTGCAAGAACTGGGTATCTTGCGCGCGCTTCGGCCCATGCATGATGTCCTTGAGGTGGTGATTACGCCCACCTATAGTGGCTGTCCCGCCATGCATCAGATCGAAGACGATATCAAGGCGGCGCTTGCCGACCGCGGCATTGCAGCGCGGGTTTTGACCCAGTTGGCACCGGCCTGGACGACCGACTGGATGACCGACGGGGCAAAGGCCAAGCTGCGTGCCTACGGTATTGCCCCCCCGCACAGCACGGCCCATGCGGCTGCAGCGGGCCAAGGCGGTGATATTGGCGTGGCGCCGATCCGTCTGCAGCCCCGTCGTCGCTTCTACGACACGAACGCAGATCTCTCGCCCGTAACCTGTCCTCACTGTGGGTCAGATAACACCACCGAGACCTCGCACTTTGGCTCCACCGCCTGCAAGGCCCTTTACCGCTGCCTCGACTGTCGTGAGCCCTTTGATTACTTCAAGCCCTTTTAATGTGCTGCGTGTGTGGCTTCATTGCGCGCAGATGTAATGCCATCCGTTTTTAAGCCCCCAGAGAGGTCGATATGGCTGTTCAGTTTCATCCCCTGTTGGTTAAGCGTGTGAGCCCAGAGGCCGCGGGGTCGGTAGCCATCACATTTGCCATTCCAGAAGATAAAAAATCTGCTTTTGCCTTTGTCCCCGGTCAGTTCCTCACCTTGAAGGCCAAGGTGCAGGGCGAGTCGGTCCGTCGTACCTATTCCATCAGCAGTCCCCGTAGCCGATTTGATCGCTTCAATGAGCTCGAAATCGGCATTCGGCCCGTAGAGGGAGGCCTCTTCTCAAACTGGGCTGTTCAGCATCTCAAGGCCGGGGATCAGATCGAGGTCATGCCTCCCGATGGCCGCTTCACAGTGAAGAAAGAGCGGGCGATTCATCGGGTGGGCTTTGCCGCGGGCTCTGGCATTACGCCAATTCTCTCGATTGCGGCGACCACGCTCGAAGATCAGCCTGATGCGAAGTTCACCCTCGTCTACGGGAATCGCCAGATGTCGACTGTGATGTTTAATGAGGCGCTACAAGACCTCAAAGACCAGTTTCCCGATCGGCTGACCCTTATTCATGTGCTCTCGCGGCAGGCCCAGGAAGTCGATCTGCTGCAGGGGCGCATTGATGGGCCGAAGGTGCATGCGATTATTCAGTCGTTGCTACCCGCCGCGAGTATGGACGAAGTCTTCATCTGCGGCCCGGAGTCGATGATCGAGGCGACCGAGAAAGCCCTCATTGAATCTGGCGTTTCGCCAAACCGTGTCTATACGGAGCGGTTTACCTCCGGCCCAGCCCAGGCGGCGAAGGTACAGTCGGATACCGATGCGCGCATTACTAAAGTGGTGAGCCAGAAGCCCGTCATGCTCACGGTCCATGTTGATGGCAAGGCCCATGAGTTACGCATGGACCGGGAAGAAAAGGTGCTCGAGGTAGCCCTATCGCTCGGTCTGGATCTACCCTATTCCTGCAAGGCAGGCGTCTGCTGTACCTGCCGGGCCAAGGTCATGGAGGGCGCGGTGTCTATGGAGAAGAACTTCACGCTAGAGCAGGCCGAGATGGACCAGGGCTACGTGCTGAGCTGTCAGGCACGGCCCACCACTGATCGTCTGGTGGTGAGTTTCGACGAACGCTAACGGACGCGTCATCGATCGCGCGTCGAACGATCGTTAGGAGGCTGTATTAGTCGAGCGTCGGCTCGACAAAGTGTCTATTCATCGACCGCACCCGCAGCCGCTCGCGCTGCGGGTAGAGTCTGCGTAAAGACAGCAGTGCAGAGGCCTCGCACTTTCCGTAGACCTGCACCGTTTCTGTATCAATCAGCCGCTCACCAGGATTGTCAGGGCACTGGTACTCGTACTGCACCTGCGCAAAGTGCCAGGTTCTGCGTGCCTGTACGGCAGCCTGCGCAAGGCGGCTACGAGATCGCCGTCGTGGCGGAACGACATAGATGGGCTCTTCGACATCGCCCTCCAGGGGCTCAATAATCCAGAAGAGCCGCACCACCAGGAGCCCAATGAGTACCCACCAGGCGCTGTGATAAACGCTAAAGAAGACCAACACGCCAAGCCCCAAGGCGCAGACAAACTGCAGCGTACTGGGCAGTGGGATAGAGACGGTGAAGGTGGGAAGGCCACGCACCTGCGAAAAAATCCACGGAGTCATGCGCGGGATGCTATTTCAGCCGAGATAGGCGTCACAACTATTCCCCTAAAACAAAGCCCTAGGGTTTATATGGGGGACGGCTCATGCTCGTGCGCGACCAGTAGGCTTACTTTGCGACACGCATCGCCCGCCGCCGATGTAACACGAGCCAGAGCCCTGCCGAGACAATCACGCCCATGCCCATGAGGGCAATGGCATCGGGCAGCTGCGCAAAGAGCAGCCAGCCAATGGCGATCGCCCAGATCATCTGCAGGTAGACAAAGGGCGTGAGGCTTGCAGGCGGCG
>JBDLQX010000058.1:0-18428 GCA_039800345.1 Pseudomonadota bacterium
ATAAGATTTTCTTTACAAGAGTGAACAACAACATGGTGCGAAGGGGGGGACTCGAACCCCCACACCTTGCGGCGTCAGGACCTAAACCTGGTGCGTCTACCGATTTCGCCACCTTCGCACATTACAATTTTTTTACTGCGCAGCCGGCATTGTACTGAATGGGATGATGGGCCGGCCCGGGCGTCTAGAATGCTGTTTATGACCAATCAAGGCCTCGGCCGCGCCTTTCATGGCGGCCAACACTACGAAAACTTCCCCGTCGCGTCTTGGCTTATTCCCGCCAGCCTGCGCCCCTCGGTGATTCAGCTCTATCAGTTTGCCCGCACGGGTGATGATCTTGCAGACGAAGGCAGCCTCACCATCGCCCAGCGCCAAGCCGGGCTCACCCTTCTGCGCCAGGGACTCTGGGATCGACCCTTTGCCACCGATGGGCTGGAACTCGGTCCGCTGGAACCTGCCACCCTCTATACCCTGGGACAACGCACCGGCCGACTCTTTACAGAGCAGACTCATGGCCGCGACTGGGCCGACAAGCTGCTACAGGCCTTTGAATACGATGCCGCCTTTCGGCCGTTTGATGACTGGCCAGCCGTCCTGCAGTACTGCAGGAAGTCTGCCGCGCCCGTGGGCCGTCTCATGCTGGCACTCTTTGGCCAGAGCACGCCCCCTGACGAGGACGCCGCGGCCGCGGATCGGGAGACGGGGCTTACCGGCATGGCCCTGATCGCTGCAGAGAGTGATGCGATCTGCATGGGCCTGCAACTCGTGAACTTCGCCCAAGATATTCATCAAGATCTTGCCCGGCATCGGCCCACGCTGCCGGTCTCCGAATGGCCCGAAGGCTGGTCTTTCACGCCCACACAGGGCCCCGCGACGGCATTACGCCTGGGCGACCGCCTCGGGGAGACCAGCCGTGAAGACCGAATACGTATTACCCGAGCCCTTGCCCTACGCGGACTGCATCAGCTTGCGCGCGGCCGCGACCTGCCCAAACGGATCGAGGCGACCCGCAAACCCCATGCCCGCCGGCTCGCCTTTGAGATCTCGCTCACCCTCGAAGGGGGCACACAGATCGGCGAGCGACTGCTCAAGCGCCCGCTCCTGCCCTGGAAGGCCTCTACCCGCCTGTCGCGGCTCTGGCTAGCCCTCATATTGCTCAACCGACTGCCGCGTATGTTCTTCAAGACCCCGCTCTAGGAGCCCCACGGTTGTGACCCCGCAAGACTACTGTGAAAAAAAAGCCGCAGAGGCGGGATCGAGCTTCACGGCGGCCTTTAAGCTCTTGCCCACCGCGCGCAGGCAGGCCATGGAGGCCCTCTATGCCTTCTGCCGGGAGGTCGACGACGTGGTCGATGAGTGTAGCGACCCCGCACTGGCCGGCATAAAGCTTGGCTGGTGGCGCCAAGAGCTTGACCAGATTGCGCTTGGAAAGAGCCAACACCCGCTTGGGCAGGCCCTGCACCCGTGTATCGGGCGCTACGGGCTTCACATCGCAGACCTGCATGCGGTCGTCGACGGTATGGAAATGGATCTCACCACGGCCCGGTACGCGGACTTCGACGCGCTCGATGGTTACTGCGATCGGGTGGCCGGGGCAGTCGGCCGACTCTCGGCCCGAATCTTTGGCGAGCCTTCTGAGCAGACCCTGGCCTACGCCACCGAGTTGGGTCTTGCCCTTCAGTACACCAACATTCTGCGCGACGTGGGTGACGATGCCCGCAAGGGCCGCATCTATCTGCCGCAGAGCCTGCTGGCCACCCATGGCGTCACCGACGCGTCGATTCTGGAATGTCGCTATTCCGAAGGCCTGCAACGCGTACTCACCGACATGGCCCAGAAGGCACACGCGCGCTACGACCGTGCACTGGACCTGCTGCCCCGAGACGAACGCGTGGCCCAGCGCCCTGGCCTCGTGATGGCAGCGGTCTACCGCGAACTGCTGCGCACACTGCAGGCCACGGGCTTTGAAGTGCTCCATCAGCGCATTTCACTGGCGCCTGCGCGCAAGCTCTGGGTCGCCTGGTGGGCGGCGGCAGGCAAGATGCCGCGTTAGCGGCCCGCGTTCTGCGATTCGTCAGACCTATACCCGGTATGCGGCATTCGGCATCAGAAGCCACCAATCCATGACGACCGCCCCAAGCGCTCCCCATCGCGCCCCGCGTGTGGCCATCATAGGCGCGGGCTGGGCAGGACTGGCCTGCGCTGAGGCGCTGACGCGGCACCACAAAAACGCGCATGGGGTATCGAGCGCCCACCAGACCCCTATCGAGGTCACGATCATCGAGGCGGCACCGCAGCCTGGCGGCCGGGCCCGCGGCCTGTCTTGGCTGCCCGAGGGCTGGGCCAGCCAGCATGCCCTTCCAATTGACAATGGCCAACATCTGATGATCGGCGCCTACACTGCAACCCAGGCGCTTCTCGCCCAGGCACAGCCAGCCATTCCGCAGGGGCCCTGGCTTCGGTCGGCCCTTGCCTGGGCTGTGCCCAGCGGCCCGGGGCCTTCGCGCGCTTTTGCAAGCACGGGCGGCACGGCCCCTTCAGGCGATCAGCTCCTCTGCGTGCCGTCCGATGCCGGCTGGCTACGACTGCTCAAGAGTGCCTTTGCCACGCCGCGCACCGCCAACACCCGCCCCTGGCCACTGACCTGGCAATGTAGCCTCGCCCAGACGGTTCTACGCGCCTGGCGCGCGGGCTGGACGGCCCACGGCACTGCCGAGCAGTGGTGGCAGCATCAACGACCCCCACGGGGGCTGCAGGAATTTTTTTGGAAGCCTCTGATCGAGGGGGCACTCAACACGCCCTTTGGCATTGCCAGTGCCCATGTGGCCCTACGCGTCTTGAAAGACAGTCTGCTTGGTCCGGCGCATTCCAGCGACACCCTGCATCCCCTGCATCACCTCTCACACGACGCGATGGACCCAATCATGGAGCAGCTACGGAGCCGCGGGGTACAACTGATTACGCGCTGCCGTGTCGCGGGCCTGGAGCCTGCGGCGACCACAGCCAGAGCCGTCCCCCCGCTGGCCTCAACAGACAGTTCACTGCGGCACAAGACCCCAGAGCACCGGTGGCACCTGACCTTCCACCCCAACAGCCTCGCGATTGCCACGTCAGCAGGTCTTACCCACCAAGACTTCGACGCGGTGGTCTTGGCCCTTCCCGCAGCCGCCTGTCGGTCCCTGGCGCTCATGCTTCCAACGCTGCCTCCCAGCGCGGCAGAGTCATTCGCCAGAGAAATACAACGGTGGAATACAGTGCAGGCCCTCGGCGTAACCACCCTCTATGCGGCCCTGACCCCACAGCAGTCGTTTGCCGCAGACCTCGCGCCCAGCATTCTTCGGCCCATGCCTGCAGGAAACGACCAGGTGGCCATGGTGCTCGCACGGCCACCTGTCCCCCAGGGTCAGGTCATTGCCGCCGTGGCCAGTGCCACGACAAAAGACCGCCACGAAGAGACCGTTCACGCCCTGAAGACTTCACTCCAACAAACCCTCGCCCCCAGACTCGGCGCAGCGGCCTTTTCCCAACTGCCGCTCAGGGTGACCCACGAAGACCAGGCCACCTGGGCCTGCACCGCCGCCCATGTCGACAGCCACCGCGCCTGGGGCCCAAGCGTGCTCGGGCCGCACGGGCTCTATCGGGCCGCCGACGATCTCACGCCGGGCTATCCTGCCTGCATTGAATCTGCCGTGCGTGGCGGCGTGCAGACAGCCGAAGCGGTACGGCGCGCCCTGGCGCTGGCCTAGCCCCGCGAGAACAAACGCTCGAGCGCCTCCGACAGGCGTGCAACAGGCCAGACTTCCAGGCCCTCAATCGGGCGCTTTGGCGCGTTGGCGGCGGGCACCAGGGCATGCGAGAAGCCCAGCCGGGCCGCCTCTTTGAGCCGCTCAAGGCCCCGGGGCGCAGGACGCACCTCGCCGGCCAGACCGAGCTCCCCAAAGACCACGAGCCCCCGAGGCAGTGGCCGATTGCGCAGCGAAGACACCACCGCCGCAAGAATGGCGAGGTCGGCCGCAGTCTCCTGAATGCGAACGCCCCCAACGGCGTTGAGAAAGACATCCTGATCAAAACAGGCGATCCCCGCATGACGATGGAGCACCGCCAGAAGCATGGCCAATCGCTGGGGATCCAGCCCCACGCTGAGACGTCGCGGATTGGGCACATGGCTGGTATCGACCAGGGCCTGTACCTCCACCAGCAACGGTCGGCTCCCTTCCTGGGTGACCAGCACACAGGCCCCAGGCACCAAGGACTGCGCGGCCTTATCGTTGTGCGCCTGGCCGAGCTGCCCCTCCGACAGAAAGAGGGCTGAAGGGTTTGTGACCGCCTTGAGGCCCGTCTCGGTCATGGCGAACACGCCGAGTTCATTGGCAGTACCAAACCGATTCTTCACCGCCCGCACCACCCGAAACGAGGCCTGGGCATCGCCCTCGAAATAGAGCACCGCATCGACCATGTGCTCCAACACCCGCGGCCCCGCCAGGGTGCCCTCCTTCGTCACATGGCCGACAAAGACCACCGCGTTGCCTGTGTCTTTGGCCCAACGGGTGAGCCGCGCCGCCACCTCTCGCACCTGTGAGACCGACCCCGGCGCCGCGCCAAGCAATTCAGTAAAGAGTGTCTGAATAGAGTCAATGACCACCAGGGGCGGCTTGAGACGGTCCAGTTCGGGAAGAATGAGTTCGAGCTGCGTCTCGGCAAGAATCTTCACCCGCTGCAGGCTCTGGGTCGGAAGCCCCAGGCGACGGGCACGCAGCGCCACCTGAGCTGCAGATTCTTCGCCTGTGACATACAAAAGACTTGTCTCCTCGGCCAGTGCGGTGGCCATGCGCGAGAGGGCCTGCAGCAATAACGTCGACTTGCCAATGCCGGGATCACCCCCCAGCAAGACCACCGCCCCAGGCACCAGCCCACCGCCCAAGACGCGGTCGAACTCGTCCATGCCCGTCGACCAGCGGGCGAGTGACTCTGCCGCGACCTCCGATAAAGGTTTGAGGCTGCTCGCGGGCGCAAGGCCACGAGCTACGGCCTTGCCAGACGTCTCCTGCAGACGGCCTCCCTCAAGCGTATTCCAGGCGCCACAGCCATCGCACTGGCCCTGCCACCGGGCGTGGCCCTGGCCGCAGGCGTTGCAGACAAAACCGAGCTTGGCCTTCGCCACTAGGCTGCGCCCCTGCCGCCCGCCGTCGCAGCCGGCGATCCCTCGCGCCGACGACGGGCTACCCGCGGGGTGATCGCGGTCAGGAGCTCGTACCCAACCGTTCCGCAGTGGCTTGCCACCTCATCTACGGGCAAGGCCGCCCCCCAGAGTTCTACCGTGCTGCCCACCCGTGCCTCAGGCGCGGCAGACAGATCAATCGTAAGCAGATCCATCGATACCTGGCCCGCGACCGCGCAGCGTCTTCCCTCCACCAAGACCGGCGTCCCATCGGGCGCGGTGCGGGGATAACCATCGGCATACCCCACGGCGGCCACGCCAATCCGCGTTGGCCCCGCGGCCCGAAAACGCAGCCCATAGCCCACGCCTTCTCCAGCCTGAATATGCTGAATGGCAATCAGCTCGGTCTGCAGCGTCTGTGCCGCTCTGAGACCCAACGAGGCAAAGACCGGGGCATGTCCGCGGTCATAGTGAAAGGGGCTCGCCCCATAGAGCGCGATGCCCGGGCGCAGCCATCCCATGCGGGCAAAGGGCAGGTGTATAGCAGCAGCCGAGTTGGCGATGCTCAGCGGCTCCCCGGCCCCATGGCCGAGTTGTTCCAAGGCCCACGCAAACCGGGCAAACGGCTCCTCTGCGGCCAGCAGCGACTCGGCCTGCGCAAAGTGCATCATGAAGCCCAGACGGCCTACACCCTGCCCTGCACGAATCTCAGAAACGAGATGCAATAGATCCTCTAAATTATTATTTTTAATAGAAAATCCAAGACGATTCATGCCTGTGTTGAGCTTCACCCAGACGCGCCCGCGCGACTGCAGATAGGCCACCGCAGCGGGTGCCGCCGACAGAAGCGCCGCCGCCTGTTCTTCGGTATGCAGTGCGAGATCGAGATGCAGATGCGCCGCCTCCTTCAGGTCTTCGGGCCGAAAGAGACCCTCCAAAAGGAGGATCGATTTCTGCCAGCCTTGGGCCCGCAGATAGGCTGCCTCTTCGAGCTCGAGCACGGCGATACCGGCCGCAGCTGAGAACCCTTGTAGCGCAGAGGCCAGCCCATGGCCATAGCCCCGGGCCTTCGCGACCGCCCAGAGGGGCGCATTCGGCGCCACAGACTGCATCACGGCAAGGTTGTGCGCCATCGCCGCCTCGTCAATCAGACAGACCAGAGGTCGGCTCATCGCAAGGCCTCCCGAAGACCCAAGAGGGCTGCCCAGATCTGTCGACGCGCCTCAGCACCCTGCGCTGCGGCCGCCGCAGGCAGGCCTACGCACTGTATCTGCGCCTCCCCATGCGGCACCGCCAAGGGTCCCGCGAAGCCGGCCCCCCAGAGAAGCACCACGCCAGGGATAGGCACCTGCCCTTGCCCTTGCCCCTGCCCCTGCATCTGCGCCACCAGCCAGGCCTGCCATGCGTCTTGCGCGACCCCGGGCGCGTCAGGTCCTTGTTGCTCAGACACGGACGCCGGCTGCGGC
The DNA here is from genome assembly GCA_039800345.1 of Pseudomonadota bacterium. Classification (GTDB taxonomy): domain Bacteria; phylum Pseudomonadota; class Gammaproteobacteria; order Burkholderiales; family Burkholderiaceae_A; genus Hahnella. The sequence goes on from JBDLQX010000058.1 coordinate 6,625, forward strand.
AAGGCCGCCACGCGCCAGGCAATCTCCAGCGAAGGCATCTCCAACGGCCCCATCGCCAGCCTTGCGGCCTGACCCACTGCCTCGCGCAGGCCATCTGCCAGGGGCGTAGCCGATACCGACCACCACTGGTGGGGGGCTGGTAGGGCGTGAAGATCCTCAAGACCCATCGACGGGCGGTCTCGATACCGCCAGAGGGGCGCGAGTTCTAGAACCTCCAGCGCGTAGGAAGACAGGACACCCATGGCAGAGGCCGTCATGTGCGCAGATCCGGAACAACCGCCTGGGCCATAGCCACCGTAGCCTCGTGCGAGGTCTCTGCCGCAATCGCCCGTGTACGGGCATCACGCAGCCCATCGGCCTCGGGCACAAGGGCCCGTTGCATGAGCAAGGCGTCTTCTCGTGTGTTCTTGCCTGCGGGGTAGTAGCCCTTGCGCCGACCAATCTGGGCAAAGCCATTACGCCCGTAGAGACGAATGGCTGCATCGTTGGAGGGCCGTACCTCCAATAAGACCGAGGCTGCACCCTCGTCTTTCATGCGCGACAGAAGACGCTCTAAGAAGGCCTGGCCCAGTCCGCGGCGCTGACGCGGCGGAGCCACCGTAAAGTTCAAGAGATGGGCCTCTTCCAGAATTCGCATGTACACGCAGTAGCCCACCATGGCCCCCTGATCCACAAGTTTGAGCGCGTTGTAGCCAGCCGCAAGGGCATCGCGAAAATTTCCCGATGTCCAGGGAAAGGGATAGGCCTGATTCTCAATCACCATGACGGAGGCAAGGTCGTGGCTGGTGAGGGTCAGCAACCGCTGGGCGGGGCCCTGGGCGCGTTCCTCCCGTGTCTGGGCCACCTTGAGCCGCACATACAGAGGCTGGGCCATGACGGGCGGCAGAAATAAGGCCAAGGGGTCGGGCGCATCGGTCACCACCGCAAGGCTCCAGGCCGCCAGCGACTGTAGCGCCGCCCCCTGACCAGCTGCCTCTTCCGGGCCCAGCGGGGGCGGAAAATCCTCGGGCTGCGGATCCACCAACACAACTTGGTCGACCTCCCCCTCAAAAGACGACGGAAGCCCGGCCGCGATCTCAGGCTCCCCGACATAGCCCAGGGGATAGCCGTCTGCAGACCGTGCTACGACCGCAGAAAAGTACTCACCCAGGCGCGCATCAAAGCAGACCCGAACCGCCTTGCCCTGCTGCGCTGACGTAACCCTGCGAACCTCGTGAGACGGGGCCTCCCGCGTTATTTCGTCCCCGCGGTTTTGCCGCATTGGCCGACTGCCCGCCTGGGCATAGGCCATTGCGCAAAAGCCCGAGACACTGGCCACGCCCACTCCCAGCCCTCTGGCCAGGCCCTGCACCAGCCCCGCAGCAATCCTTAAGCCCGTGAACGATCCAGGCCCCTGCCCTAAGACAAAGCCACGTACGGACTGCATCGTGAGTCCGGCCTCTGCGAGCAGCGTCTGCGCCTCAGGCAGCAGGTCTGAGGCCTGCGACTGACCCGCAGGCAATACGCGCCCCCGCCACTCTGTGGGCGAAAGGGCGAGCACTAGGCTACCCGCGCCCCGCGCGCAATCGACCGCCAATACCGGATAGGGCATGGTCATCGCGACAACCTAGCCCCACCCGCGCCCGATGCGCTGTTCGCTGCAGGCACCACCACGGCCAAGGCCTGACAGGCAATGCCCTCGCCCCGGCCCGCAAAGCCCAGCCACTCGGTGGTCGTGGCCTTGATATTGACGAGACTACAGCCACAGTCGGCCTGAATGTTGGCGACCATCTGCGCAATATGCGGCGCCATCTTGGGGGCCTGGGCCACAATCGTGGCATCGATCTGATGGGGTACCAGCCCCATCGCCGCAAGCTTCGCCACGACATCCCGCAACAAGACCCGACTATCCGCATCCTTGTAGGTTGCCGATGAGTCCGGAAAGTGTTTCCCGATATCGCCCAGACCCGCAGCGCCCAGCAACGCATCACAAATTGCATGCAGTAGGGCATCCGCGTCGGAATGCCCGAGCAGGCCTTTTTCATACGGAATCCGCACGCCACCGAGCACCAGCGCACGATCAGCAACCAGCGCGTGCACATCAAACCCCTGCCCGATCAGCGGCCAGGCCGGCGTGGTGGTCGGGGGCGCGGCGTCAGAAGAAAAGCCCATAGCAGTGAAATCCCGTTCATAGGTGAACTTGCGGTTGGCGGGGTCGCCTTCTACGAGTATCGGTGAAAGGCCCAGATTCTCGATGGCGCTGGCCTCATCGGTGGCGCCGGGCATGGCACGCAAGGCCTCTGCAAGCCGCGCGAGCCCAAAGACCTGCGGCGTCTGGGCAAGCCAGAGGCCCTCCCGCGACAAGGTCTCGGCGACTCTAGGGGGGCTCTGCATGGCCGCCCCCTGACGCTTTACCGTATCGGGTACAGGAAGCGCCAACAGCCCGCCCACCGTACTGCCCTGCACGGCCGACCAGAGCCGCATCAGCGCCTCAGGCGCGAGCCCCGGCCGGGCCGCATCGTGCACCATCACCCAGTCCTCTGCCGCCTCGTCGCCACACCCCGCCTGCAACACCTCTAAGGCCGCCAGCACCGAGTCTCTGCGGCTTTCCCCCCCAATCGCGCAGGCCATCACCGGAAACTCCGCCCCCAGCCTCTGGCCGAGCGCCTCGCCAAGACCTTCCGATTCCCACAGGCAATCATCAGGCGCGAGAACCACCACCAGGCCTGCAAACGACGACAAACGAGAGAGAGCGGCCAAGGCCACCACACTGTGCTCAAGCATCGTCGGGCCAGCATCGGCCGCCCGCCAGTACTGCTTGGGCCGCCCCAAGGCCGCCCGGCTCCCGGCCCCAGCAGCGGGCAACACGCCCCAGACAGGCTGCAGGCCCGCTGGCAGGGCCTGCGCCACAACCCGGCGCCATGCCATCAGCCGACCATGGGCCTCGTGGGCAGAAAGGGGCGTCCGCAGAAAGTCAGTCATGCCCCTAAAATTAACAGATGACGTCACTTGCCGACTTTCCCGGGAACCCCTGGGGCCTGCAGCCCACCAAACCGGGATCGGTCTTTGCGCTGCCCCTGCCCCATGGGTCTGCCGATGGACTCTTTCTGGCCGACTGGGTGCAGCAGACCCTTGGCCGCTCTGATACCCGTACTACCGAGTCGCGCCACCAAGGCGCACGGTTTCTAGCGGTTACTGATACGGCCTTGCGTGCCCAGCGCCTGGCCCAGGAGGCCCAGTTCTTCGCCCCCAGCCTGCGGGTGCGGGTTCTGCCCGACTGGGAGACCCTCTCGTACGAGGCCTTCTCGCCGCACCAAGACCTGATCTCCGATCGGCTTCTGGCGCTCTATGAGGCCATGACTGCCCAGGTCGATGTGCTCATCGTTGCGTCAGCCTCGGCCCTCGTGCGACTGCCGCCTCCGGCATTCCTGGCCGCGAACACCTTCTTCTTTAAGACCGGCCAGACCCTCTCGGTGGAGGGCCTGCGGCTGCAGATGCAGACCGCGGGCTACACCCCCGTCAGCCAGGTCGTGTCCCCCGGGGAATATGCGCTACGCGGCGGCATCATCGATCTCTTTCCCATGGGCAGCAGCCTGCCCTATCGGGTGGAACTCTTTGACGATGAGGTGGCGAGCCTGCGGGTCTTTGACCCCGACAGCCAGCGCAGTATTCACCCCGTGCCCGAGGTGCGTCTGCTGCCTGGCCGGGAGTACCCGCGCGGTGAGCAGGCCGCCCAGCGGTTTCGCGCCCGATGGCGCGAGGTCTTTGAGGGAGACCCCTCAAAGTGCGCCCTCTATAAAGATGCAGGTAATGGCCTCTTCGGCGCCGGTATTGAGTACTACCTGCCGCTTCTCTTCGAAGAGCCCCTGGCAAGCGTCGCAGACTACCTCTCTGCCGATGCCCAGGTACTCCTCGTGGGCGAGGTACAAGACCAGTTCACCGCCAGCATGCAGGAGGTACGCACACGGTATGCATTTCTGAAGCACGACATCGAGCGCCCGGTGTTACCGCCAGAATCGATCTTGCTCGCGCCCGAACAGATCAATCAGACCTTGTCCGCATTCCCACGCATCAGCCTGCACCGGGAATCTAGCGACGCACCCACCCGGCTGGTGCCCGATATTCGTGCCGACCGCCGCGCCGATCCGCCGCTACTGCGCCTGCGCGACGCGGTGGCCGCTACGGCCGCGCAGGGTCAGCGTTTTGCTCTGGTGGCCGAAACGGAAGGTAGGCGCGAGACCCTTTTAGAACTGCTGGCCGAGTCGGGTATCGCGAGCCAGCCCCTCGAAGACTGGCAGGCGCTTCTCGGTCCGCAGACCGCACAACAGCCCATTCCCCCGGAAGGCCAGACGCCTCTCTGTAACCTGGTGGTGGCCCCCCTGCAGCAGGGGTTTTGCGCGCCGTGGCTTGGCCTGACGATCGCCACCGAGGCCGAGCTCTTTGCCGATCTGCAGCGCCGACAACGGCATGGCCAACGCGACCGACAGACCAATGTCGATGCGATTCTCAAAGACCTCTCCGAACTCAAGGTGGGCGACCCCGTGGTACACCTTCAGCATGGGGTGGGCCGTTACCAGGGCTTGGTCAATCTCGACCTCGGCGATGGGCCCAGTGAATTTCTGCATCTGCTCTATGCCGAACAGGCAGCGCTCTATGTGCCTGTCTCACAGCTGCATGTGATTAGCCGTTACACGGGGGCAGATCCCGATGCCGCGCCGCTCCACCGCATGGGTAGCGGCCAGTGGGAGAAGGCCCGGTCGAAGGCCGCCAAGATGGCCCGGGACACGGCAGCCGAGCTGCTCAACCTCTATGCCCGACGGGCCGCCCGTAAGGGGCATGCCTTTGCCTTTCAGCCTTCTGACTACGAGCGGTTTGCCGATGGCTTTGGGTTTGAAGAAACCCCCGATCAGCGCGCGGCGATTCATGCCGTGATCCAAGACATGATCTCCGAGAAGCCCATGGACCGACTCGTCTGCGGCGATGTGGGCTTTGGCAAGACCGAGGTGGCGCTGCGGGCCGCCTTCATGGCCGTCATGGATGGCCGCCAGGTGGCTGTGCTCTGCCCGACCACACTGCTTGCCGAGCAGCACTACCAGACCTTTAAAGACCGTTTTGGCCAGTGGCCAGTAAAAATAGCCGAGCTCTCGCGCTTTCGTTCCAGCAAAGAAATTGACGAAGCGCTGGAGGGGCTTGCCCAGGGCAAGGTCGATATCGCCATCGGAACCCACAAGCTGCTCTCGACCAAGACCCGGTTTGACCGGCTAGGCCTCGTCATCATCGATGAAGAGCATCGGTTTGGGGTGCGCCAGAAGGAGGCCCTGAAGAACCTACGGGCCGAAGTCGATGTACTGACGCTTACCGCCACCCCCATTCCACGAACGCTTGCCATGAGCCTGGAAGGCATTCGCGAATTCAGTGTGATTGCCACCGCGCCGCAGAAACGACTGGCCATTAAGACCCTCGTGCGGCGAGACAACAACGACACCGTGCGCGAGGCCCTCTTGCGGGAGTTTCGTCGTGGGGGCCAGGCCTATGTGCTGCACAACCAGGTGGAGACCATCGGCCACCGACTCGAGGCGCTGCGTAATCTTGTGCCCGAGGCCCGTATCGCACTGGCCCACGGCCAGATGCCCGAGCGTGAACTCGAGCAGGTGATGCGCGACTTTCACCAGCAGCGCATCAATGTGCTTCTCTGCACGACGATTATCGAGACGGGTATTGATGTGCCCTCGGCCAACACCATCGTGATCTATCGGGCAGACCGGTTTGGCCTCGCCCAGCTGCACCAGCTGCGCGGGCGGGTGGGTCGGTCGCACCACCAGGCTTATGCCTATCTCCTGGTGCCCGAAGAAGACGCGATGACGAGCGACGCCAAGAAGCGGCTTGAGGCCATTCAGGCCATGGAAGAACTCGGCAGCGGCTTCTACCTTGCCATGCACGACCTGGAGATTCGCGGCGCGGGTGAGGTGCTCGGCGACAACCAGTCAGGCAACATCACCGAGGTGGGCTTTCAGCTCTACACCGATATGCTGCAGGAGGCCGTGAGTGCGTTGAAAGCTGGCCGCGAGCCTGATCTCGAGTCTCCGTTATCAGCCACCACCGAAATTCAGCTGCACCTCCCCGCATTGCTACCGGTGGACTACTGCCCAGACATTCGCGAACGGTTATCGCTCTATAAGCGGCTGGCCAATGCCACCGAGCAAGACATGGTCACCGAGATTCAGGAAGAGCTGATCGACCGGTTTGGAAAACTGCCCGATGCGGCCCGTGGCCTGATCGAGACCCATCGCCTGCGCCTGAAGTGCCAGGAATGGGATATTCGCAAGATCGACGCGGCGCCCCAGGCGGTGGTGGTGACCTTCGGGCCAAAGGCCCCGGTGGACCCAGTGCGTGTGATGCAGCTCATTCAGAAAGATGCCCGCTATAAGCTCATGGGCAACGACCGCGTACGGGCCAATCTCACGTCAGAAACACTCACCGAGCGGCTTGCGGTACTAACCCAGCTTCTTGGGCAACTCTTAACCATCTCTTAAAACACCATCATGGTCAAAAAAATTCTTGTGGTGACCCCGGGCTGCGACGCCCAGGGACAACGACTGCCCATCAACGAGGTCCAGAAGGCCGAGCTGGAAGACGAGACGATGCTCGCGGCCTCGGGGGCTTCTTATGCGCAAGGACTCCGCAATACCGGTACACCTGCGCACACCCATGCAGTGGACGACGTAGGGGGCGAGCCCGTGGGCTATGCCGCGCTCACGTTTGAGGCGCTCTCGCCCTGCTGCACCGGGCCCGTGGTGCAGGCCATGCCCGTACTGGCAGAAGCCCTGCGCCTTGACTGGGCCTTTATCGACGAAGGCCAAAAGCTCTCAGACTTCAAGGTGCTCGCCATGGACATGGACTCCACGGTGATCAACATCGAATGCATCGATGAGATTGCCGACTTCTGTGGCAAGAAGGCCGAGGTGGCTGCGATTACTGAGGCAGCGATGCGAGGAGAGATTGCCGACTATGGCGAGAGCCTGCGAAGGCGCGTGGCCCTGCTCAAAGGCCTGCCTGAATCCGTGTTGCAAAAAGTGATTGATGAACGTTTACAGATCAACCCCGGGGCCCGCGAGCTCGTCGCCGCCGCGAAGGCAGCCGGTCTGCACACCCTCTTGGTCTCTGGCGGCTTTACCCAGTTCACGCGCCATGTCGCTAAGGCGCTGGGCTTCGATCAGGTGAAATGCAATGAACTGGAGATTATTGACGGACACCTCACCGGAGGCCTGGTGGGCGAACTCGTTGATGGAGCGGTGAAAAAAGCCACCTTTGAAGGCGCCTGTGCCGCGCGGGGCGCCACCCCTGCGCAAGGCATCGCTGTTGGCGATGGTGCCAATGACCTGCCCATGATGTCGGTAGCCGGAATGAGTGTGGCCTACCGGGCCAAGCCCGCGGTCGCAGAGAAGGCAAGCCGCCAGATTCGCTTCGGCCGGCTCGACAGTGTTCTGGTGGGGTTGGTGTAGGGAGGCGTTCCAGATCGAACCCGCCTGAATATTATGCCGCTCAAGACCGCCATTAAATCAAAGCCTCTAGGCCCTTGCGCTCCAGCAGATTCAAAAGCTTTTGTGAAGGACCACTGGGATGCTTGTCCCCCAACTCCCACTGACGGACCGTGGACAAGCTGGTGTTGAGCAAAGAGGCCAGCACAGCCTGACTGAGCTGGTAACGGTCACGCAATGTGCGAATCTGCTCGCTTCCCCTGGTTACCCGTACACTAAGCCGCAGGCCTAGCGAGCAGCGCCTCCCACCGGGCCATTGCGTGGGCAATCTCCTCTTCTAGGCCCTTAGCCTGTGCCTCAATCTCGGGTATCGACTGCGGCGCATTCTTATAAAGATTCGGGTCGGCGAGTTGTGCATGCAGCGCCGCGAGGTTCTCTTCGAGAAGTTCGATTTTCTCTGGCAACGCCTCAAGCTCTTTTTTCTCTTTGCTGTTGAGCTTCATCGCCTTGGCTAGTGCATTCGCTGGTGCAGCCGCTGGTGTATTAGCCAGCGGCTCGGCCGTGCTGGATCGCGAGGCCGACTGGGATGCGGGCGAAGAGCAAGACACGGGCGCAGGCGAGGACTGCACGCCAGGCTTTGTGGTCTGCGCCGTCGCCTCACGCGTTGGCGCCAACGAGGCCATCCGCCGCGCCCGCTGCGCGACATAGTCTTCAAAACCGCCCTCATACTCCAGCCACTGCCCCTCGCCCTCGTAGGCCACCATGCTGGTGACCACGCCATCCAAAAAGGCGCGGTCATGGCTCACCAGCAGCACAGTGCCGTTAAAGCTTTGTAGCAGTTCCTCCAGTAGTTCAAGCGTCTCGATATCCAGGTCGTTGGTGGGCTCATCTAAGACCAGTACATTGGCGGGCCGGGCAAAGAGCCGTGCCAGAAGCAGCCGATTGCGCTCGCCCCCAGATAGGCTCGATACCGGCGAGCCCGAGCGCTCCGGGGCGAAAAGAAAGTCTTGCAGGTAACTCTTGACATGCTTACGGGTCTGGCCGATTTCGATCCACTCGCTTCCAGGACTAATGGTGTCCTCGAGGCTGGCATCGAGCCTAAGCCCCTCGCGCATCTGATCAAAGTAGGCCACCGAGAGCCGACTGCCCTGCACCACCGTGCCCGCCTGGGGCGCCAGGGTTCCAAGAATGAGCTTAAGCAAGGTGGTCTTACCCGCGCCATTCGGGCCTAACAGCCCTAGCTTATCGCCGCGCAACACCGTAAGCGTGAGGTCTTTCACTACCGCAGGCTGCCCCGGATGGGCGTAGGTTACCTTCTGCAGATCGGCCACCACCTTACCGCTACGTTCGCCCCGCGAAACTTCGAGCCGCACCTGCCCCACCTGCTCTCGCCGTGCCGCCCGTTGGCCGCGCAGAATCGCCAGCCGCTCTAATCGCGCCACACTCTTCGTACGGCGCGCCTCAACCCCTTGACGCGACCAGGCTTCCTCTTGGGCCAGCAGCTTATCGGCCCGGGCATTGGACAGGGCTTCCGCCGCCAGCTGATCTTCTTTAGCCCGCTGATAGGCCGTGAAGTTGCCCGGGAAGGCCCGTAGCGCCCCGCGGTCGAGTTCCAGAATATCGGTACAGACCCGATCAAGAAACGCCCGGTCGTGGGTGACAAAGAGCACCGAGCCCTTAAATGCAAGCAGCACAGTCTCAAGCCACTCAATCGCTTCGAGGTCTAAATGGTTGGTAGGCTCATCGAGCAAGAGCACGCCAGGCGTGGCCACGAGCGCACGGGCAATCGCCACCCGCTTACGCTGCCCGCCAGAAAGGGTATCAACCGACTGGTCTTGCGCGATGCCCAGCAGAGAGACCTGCGCCTCCACCCGTCGTTCCCAGTCCCAGGCCTGTAGCGCATCGCACTGCGACTGCAAAGCATCGAGCGCGGCATGGTCGGCCTCGGTCTGCATCGTGACGCTAAGCGCCTCGTAGGCCTCGCGTGCGGCACGCGCCTGCCCCAGCCCATCGGCCACCGCGGCGAATACCGTCTGCTCGGCTGCAAAGACAGGTTCCTGCGGCAGATAGGTGACACGTAGCCCCTGCTGCAGCTGCAAGGTTCCCGAATCAAGCTTCTCAAGGCCCGCCAAGACTTTCAGCAGCGACGACTTCCCGGTGCCGTTGCGACCGATCAGCCCAATCCGTTGACCCTCTCGGACCGAGCATTCGGCCCTATGCAGTAAAGGGAAATGTCCAAAGGCGAGGCAGGCTTCGCCCAAAACCAGGAGGCTCATCGCGGCGCCACCAGGCGATACACAGCGAATCTTGTCCGCAGCAGATTGCCCTCAGCCTGGACTTCGATTAGATAGTTTTTCACCAATGTTTTTAGGATAAAGCTAAAGAATTATGATTTTTTCTGGTTGTCAACTGCACTTTAGTGATACTGTCGACTTTCCAACAGTTCGAGCAAGAAACGGTAACCCCCTATTTTTAATACGGAACCCTAAACACGCAGCATTTTGAATACCCTGACCTTAAAGCCTATTGCATGATCGCATCAGATTTCTCGCCCACGCACGTGTTGCAGAAGGGGCGCTGGCTCATGGCAGCGCTCGTCTGCCTTGCGCTTGTGGGCTGCGCATCGACAAGCCCGCAGCCCTTCAAAGAACAAGACGTTGACGCACAAAATATCGCCGACCGACAAAAAGCCTCGGTGCAGTCTACCCCGGTTACGGGGCCCTTAAGCTTGCAGGAGGCCATGGCCCGTGCCCTGAAGTACAACCTGCAGCAGCGCGTGCGTCTGCTCGAAGAGGCTTTGGCCTTAAAGCAGCTTGATGTCAATCAGCTCGACATGCTCCCGTATCTTCTCGCAAAGGCCGGCTACTCAAGTCGCGACAACGACCGGCTGAGCCTAAGCCGTGACATCGCCACCGGTGCGGTATCCACCACACAGGCTGTATCACAAGACCGTACCCACACGGTAAGCCAGCTTGGCCTGAGTTGGAGCCTGCTCGATCTCGGCATCGGCTACTACAACAGCCAACAGCAGGCCAACCGCGTGCTCATTGCCAGCGAGCGCCGTCGCAAGGCCATGCACCTGCTCATGCAAGATGTACGCAGTGCCTACTGGCGCGCGGCAAGCGCCCAGGCACTCCAAGAGAAAGTACAAAAGACCATCGAGGCGGCAGAAGACGCCCTGCGAGATGCGCGTCGGGTTGAGCAGGCCCGGCTGCGCAATCCGCTCGATTCACTTCGGTACCAGAGACAACTCCTGGAGAGTCTCAGGCTCTTGGAGTCGATTAATCAAGAGCTCTCGTCGGCCCAGATTGAGCTTGCTGCGTTAATCAACGCGCCTGTGGCCGAACGTATTGAGGTGATTCAGCCCAACTGGGGAAAGCCGAAGTCAAAGATTCTGGCGCTCAGCGTTACAGAGATGGAGTCTATGGCCGTCAAGCAAAACGCCGACCTCATGGAAGAACGGCTCAATGTGCGCAATGCCGTCATTGAGACCAAGAAGGTCCTCGCGCGACTCTTTCCAAACTTAAGCTTCAGCTACGGTGTCAACTATGACACCGACAACTTCCAGGTCAACAATCGTTGGAACGAGGCGGGCGTTCAGCTCTCGTTTAATCTCTTTAACATCTTCACCGCCGACATGCAGAACAAGCTTGCGGCGGCTGGTGTCACGCTTGCAGAGCAGCGGCGCATTACTGCCCTCATGACTGTAATTACCCAGGTACACCTGGCACGCCTTGGCCTTGTCAATGCCACCGCGCAATACAACCGGTCTGAGGAAATCTGGCAGACCGACCGTAAGCTCGCCGAACATATTGCCAAACGGGAAGAAGCCCAGACACAGAGCCGGCTTGAGCGCGTGAGCAGCGAAACCTCCGCCATCTTGAGTCTTCTGCGTCGGTACCAGGCACTCGCCCAGGCCCAGATTGCAGAGGCACGACTCGTGGCCACCTTGGGCAAAGACCCCGTCATTGGCAGCGTGGACCAGCTCAGTCTCTTTGACTTAGTACAAGCCATTTCGGCTGCGGAGAAGTAGGCCATGGGTAGTGCAAAGACCCTTAGTGCTGGTCTGATGGGCCTTCTATTCACAGCGGCCACCCAGGCGCAAGTAAACCTGCCCACGCCAGCAATCAGCCCTGCCCCATCGCCCTCCGCATTTCTGCGCGGCGAAGTTCGTGCCCAACTCACCCCCACCCGATACACCACGCTCGGCGCAGAGATTAGTGCCCGTGTAGGAAGGCTTCCGGTGGCTGAGGGCGAGCGTTTTAAGGCGGGTACCTTGCTCGTGCAGTTCGACTGCTCCATGCAGCGCGCCCAACTTGATCGGGCCCGTGCCGAGCTCTCTGCCGC
>JBDLQX010000059.1:0-18155 GCA_039800345.1 Pseudomonadota bacterium
CCCGACCTCCACACAGACATGTCCCGGGGAATGACCGGGCGTGGGCAGAAGACGAATCTCTGGGTTAATGCGGTGATCCATCTCCACCACATCGGCAAGCCCTGCCTCAAAGATCGGAAGGACACTGTCCGCAATGTAGTCACCGGTGCGTGGCAGCAGCGCGCCCCCGGCTGGCCCGGTCCAGAAGCCCACCTCCGGCCGGGTGAAGAGATAACGCGCGTTGGGAAAGGTAGGCCGCCATTGGCCGGTATCGTCGCGCATCGTGTTCCAGCCAACATGGTCCACATGCAGATGCGTACTCAAGACGATGTCTACCCCTTCCGGGTCGAAGCCTGCCGCACGAAACCGATCCAGCCAGCCCCACCGCTGATTATCGAATAATGAACGCGCACGGTGCTTACAGTCTCCAACACAGGTATCCACCAGAATCGTCTTGCCGTGACTCTGCAAGACAAACCCTTGCATGGTGAGAATCAGCTTTTGCGTGTCGGGGCACTGAAACCGCGGCATCAGCCAGTGGGCCTCGCGCGCGAGAATTTCTGGCGTGCTGTCCGGATACAGCTCAGCGGGGTCAAGCAGGGGCATCTCTGTTTCGATGACCCGTGTAACGACTGTAGAAGCAAACTTCACATCGATTCTCCCTCGCTAGTACGCCACCATAGACGCCCTACTGTACTGTGGCCAACCCGGACGTCAAAGTCGCCCGCCCCAATCGCATTCGCTGTGTTTGTACTTCCCCCGATCGTTACAATGCTCCTCGCTGACCTTATGAAGATACCTGTCCACTCATGACGACGATCCTGCGCCAATGGCTTGTGGGGTCCTGCCTGGCTCTGGGCATGATGGCGAGCGCCCAGTCTGCAGAAGTCAGCGTCGCTGTTGCGTCGAACTTCACTGCGCCCATGAAAATGATTGCCCAGGCCTTTGAGAAGGATACGGGGCATCGACTCGCCCTCTCCTTTGGCGCTACCGGGCAGTTCTATGCGCAGATTAGGAATGGGGCCCCCTTTGATGTGCTGCTTGCGGCGGACGACGAGACCCCCGCCAAGCTTGGAGCGGAAGGACGTGCGCTTGCCGCGACGCAGTTTACCTACGCGACGGGGCGTCTGGTGCTCTGGAGTAAAGACCCAAAGCGGGTCGATGCCAAAGGCGAGGTCTTGCGCACAGGGCGCTTCGATCGCATCGCCATCGCCAACCCCAAGCTTGCGCCCTATGGAGCTGCCGCGATGGAAGTGATTGGTAAGCTCGGGCTCACCGCTTTAGTGGGGCCTAAACTTGTAGAGGGCGCAAACATCGGTCAGACCTTTCAGTTTGTGGCTTCTGGCAATGCGGCCCTTGGGTTTGTCGCGCTCTCACAGGTCAGCACAAACGGCGTTATCAAAGACGGTTCGGCCTGGATTGTTCCTGCAGATATGCACCAGCCTATTCGACAAGACGCTATTCTTCTGGATGCTGGAAAACAAAACAGCGCCGCCCGCGCCCTTCTTGACTATTTGCGCAGCGATCAGGCCCAGGTAATCTTGCGATCGTTTGGCTACGCCCCCTGATGCAACCCAACGGCAGCCCTATTAGTGCAGAGGCATGGCAGGCTGTTGGGCTGACCATCCAACTGGCCACCGTCACCACAGTTATTCTTCTTGTGGTTGCCACGCCCCTGGCCTGGTGGCTCTCCCAGACACAGTCGAAATGGCGCAGACCCATTGGCGCCCTCGTCACCCTGCCCCTGGTGCTTCCCCCAACGGTACTTGGGTTTTATCTCCTCATGCTTTTCGGGCCCCAAGGATGGGTTGGCATGGCAACGCAGGCCCTTGGGCTCGGCCTGCTGTCCTTTACCTTTACCGGGCTTGTCATGGGTTCGATTGTGTTTTCTCTGCCCTTTGCTGTGCAACCAATTCAGTACGCCTTCGAGGCGATTGGGCGACGCCCGATGGAGGTTGCGGCAACGCTGCGAGCATCACCGATCGATGCATTCTTTTCTGTGGCCCTCCCGCTTGCAAAGCCTGGGCTCGTAACAGCTGCGGTTCTTACCTTTGCCCATACCGTCGGCGAGTTTGGGGTGGTATTGATGATTGGTGGCAATATCCCCGGGCAGACCCGCGTGGTCTCCACCCAGATCTTTGGCCACGTCGAGGCCATGGAGTACGCCCAGGCGCACTGGCTGGCGGCGGGTATGGTGGTCTTTTCTTTTTCGGTGCTGGTGGTTCTTGCGCTCTTAAAGAAGCGCCAAGATAGGGTGTTGTTGTGATGTCCACCGGCCTAACCCTGCAGCTTTCGCTGCGGCGGCCAGACTTTTTACTTGATATCACAGTGGCGCTTCCAGGCCAGGGGGTTACGGTGCTATTCGGGCCCTCGGGCTCAGGCAAGACCACCATTTTGCGATGCGTTGCAGGCCTCGAGCAGCCCGAAGGCCGAGTCGCCCTAGGCAACACACTCTGGCAAGACACCGCGGAGAGCGTGATGGTGCCAACCCACCAACGCGACCTAGGCTATGTCTTCCAAGAGGCGAGCCTCTTTGATCATATGGATGTCTGGGCTAATCTCGCGTTTGGTGTGAAGCGCGCCAAGAAACCTGGGCTCGCGCAGGCACTCGATGACGCGGTGGCACTACTGGGAATCGGTCACCTGCGACATAGGCCGGTACATAGTCTTTCGGGCGGCGAGCGGCAGCGCGTGGCGATTGCCCGGGCGCTGGCGATGCAGCCTCAAATACTTCTGTTAGATGAGCCGCTGGCATCGTTGGATTTCGCCCGGCGCCAAGAAATCTTGCCCTGGCTCGAGCAGATGCACAAGGAGCTAAAAATTCCCGTACTGTATGTCACCCACAGCCTGCACGAACTGAGGCGGCTGGCAGACCATGTGGTGCTGCTTTCAAACGGTAGAGTTCAGACAGAAGGCACTGTACCCGCTGTGCTTAGTCACCCTACCTTTATCAGCGTCTTCGGCTCAGAGATCGAAGCGCTCGCTTTTTAATGGCGAGCGCGGTTTTTTATTTCAAACCCACGCAACAAGGAGCCTCTATGTCCGTTCTTTCCAAGGTGTGTCGCCGCCTCAGCCTCAGCTGCACGCTCCTCTGCGCGTTCCCTGCAGCAGTCATCGCATCCGAGACGCCTCGCCACGGCCACACGCACAGCCATACGCACAGTCATGGCGCCCATGCCCATGGCAAAGGAGAACTCGAGCTTCTCGTGGACGGACAGACCATTCAAGGGGTCTTTCGTACCCCTATGGATAGCCTGCTTGGGTTTGAACACGCGCCCAAAACCGATTCACAACGAAACGCCGTTGATAGCCTGCGTAAGCGGCTAGCGAATCCGGCCGCAATCCTCTCACCCAACCTGGAAGCCCAATGCACAGCAAAATACCAAGAGGCCATATCGACGCTCTTCACCGGCGCTGTAAAGGGCGGGCACAGCGACCTCGAGTACCGATTTACCTTTGTCTGTGCCCAGCCCACAAAGCTTTCCGCCCTTGAACTCGTCGCCCTAAAGGAATTTAAGCGGCTTTCCGAGGTACGGGTGCAACTGGTCACCGGATCGGCCCAAAAGGCCTTGGTGCTAAGGAAGCGGGATCCGCGCGTTATTCTCTCCACCCGCTAAGACTCCCGCCACTGCGACAAACCTAGCGCCCTAGACCGGGGCCACCAGGGCCACCACCGCCAGGGCCACCGCTCCCTGCGCCACTGCGACCAGGACTCGAACTCCCCGGGCCGTTTCCCAGGCCGCGGGCCGGCGGCTCATCGGGCAGCATCATGCCTCGACTCTTTGCGCGCTCTTTCATCTGGTCGTGATGTTGACTGCGAATAGTCTCCTGCTCCTTGAGGGTTTTCGCATTACGCATCTTCTCTCGATACTCATTTCGTTCACGGTCGGTCATCATCTGTGACCCATAGATCGGCGCATCATCGCGCAGTCGTTCTTGCTCACGCACCTGATCTCCGCGGGGCTGTTGTGCTAATGCGGGACCGATTAGTATTGCTAACGACAACCCCACCACAATCACGGCGATCGTCATACGGTACGGACCTGTTTCTCTTTTCATGGCATTCTCATTTCTTTGTGTTAGCTGTATTCTCGGGGGCCCAATAAAGGCCTTTCAGTGTTAAACATCTAACGATCGACATTGCTCGTGTTCTGTGGAAATCTGGGTCTGTGACCCTCTGTGATGATGACGGCTCAAGTAGTCCAACCCGCTCTTGAGAGACTGCTACAGCAGGGGCATGCGTCTCTGCCTGGGCCGCCAGCCCATCTCTGTGCCGCCACAGCACGCATCGGTCCGCTGGATTGCCCATTCCCCGTCGCAAGCCCCCACGAGATACGCCCCGATCTGGTGAAGGTCCTAGCCAACGAGCCATTGATCGTCGTCGATCAACCGCTCGCACTCTGGAGAAATACGATCGCTAGGAAGATCGGGCGTCTGACGTCTGCAAACCCCTTTGTCTATTCAAATGACTTCGATACCGAAGACCTACAGTTCTGGGCAGACCAAATCACAACGGCGCTTGCCGCGCAACTCCCCTCTGGGCCGGTAGAGGCGGACGGTACCCTTCCCTGGATCGGCTGCAAAAGGCCGGTCAGTCCGATCGATTTCTTCTTGGGACTCACGCTTAGCCTGCAGGAAGACTTCGTACTCATGGCGCCGCGCAGTCACGCACAGGCTTTCCCTGGCGAACACAACCAACCAAACCCTTTGTGCGCGCGACTCCTTTCCGTCTGCTTTCCCAGTGGGTGGGTACCCGAAGAGAAGTGCGACCAGTCGCTTTTTACGATCCACCGGCCCGTGGCCGATAACAGCCGCATTCAGAGCGCAGCCTCATCGCTGTCGATCGCGATGGCGCAGAAAGGACCCTTCGTGCGGTATGTGTACACCCTTGCGCCCGACAACGCACTCTGGCGTGACCCTGGTCAGTCGCCCTGGCCCGACATTCAAGGCCTTGCAGACATCTGGTTTCGGGTCGAGCGGCAGGTCACCATTCCACTGGCCGCCCAGGGCAGCCTCTTTCTCATTCGACTCTTTGTATCGCCGCTCGAAGAGATGCTACGCACCCCAGGACGAGCGCAGCAACTCGCCGATGCGCTCGAGACCATGTCCCCTGCACTCTTGTCCTACAAAGGGCTCGACAGCGTCGCCCCCAAAATAATCGGGGCTCTTAAAGCCCATGCGGCCAATGACAGGCCACCTCTACGCCACTCACAACCTTAACCTGCGGATCTACACTCTCACAGATATCGGTTGCACGCGGGCACCGGGGATGAAAGGCGCAGCCCGAGGGCGGTGCGAGCGGATTAGGAACCTCTCCCTGAATCGGAGAACGGTCGCGATTGATTCCCGAGGTACGCGGAATGGCGTCCATCAGCAATCGGGTATACGGGTGCCTTGGTACCGCAAAGATCTTCTGGGTCGGCCCTTTCTCGACAATACGGCCGAGATACATCACGGCGACCTCATCACTCAGATGCCGCACGATCGCAAGGTTATGTGAAATGAAAAGATAGGTAAGCCCTCGGTCACGCTGAAGGTCTTGCATCAGATTCAGGACCTGGGCCTGGACAGAGACATCCAAGGCAGAGGTTGGCTCATCACAAACCAGAAACTCCGGCCGGGTGGCCAGTGCCCGTGCAATAGAAATTCTTTGGCGCTGACCACCGGAGAACTGGTGCGGGTACTTCTCCTGATCCTTCGCCGCCAGCCCAACAGAAGCTAAGAGATCCACCACTTGAGCGGATAACTCGGTCTGAGATCCCACGAGGCGGTGCTCAAGCAGCGGCTCGGCCACAATATCACCGACCGTCCAGCGCGGATTGAGGCTGGCGAAAGGGTCTTGGAAGATCATCTGAAGCCGCCGCCTGAGCGCCATAGACTGCGCCGATGCCAAAGCGCTATGGAGAGGCTGGCCATCGAAAAGCACTTCCCCCTGGGTCGGACGGTCGAGACCCACCAGCATTCGGGCCATTGTGCTTTTGCCACACCCAGACTCTCCTACAAGGGCAAACGTCTTTCCCTTCGGAATAGAGAGACTCACTTGCTGCACAGCACGAAGATGGCGACGCTTTCCGCCTGAGAGCAGGCGCGATAACCAAGGACCGCTGACATCGAAGATACGGGAAAGACCACGCACTTCCACGAGCGGCGCCAACGGCTTTGCAGAGTCTGGCACCGCCTTCGATGCAGGTCCCACCATAAACGGCTGCGAGCCCGCAAAGGCGGGCTTCCTCTGTTGACTGAGTGCGTCAAGGTGCCAACAGGCTGCGGCGGTCTTCCCACCCAAGTCGGTCAGAGGCGGCCGACTGCTGCGACACTGATCATCCGCAAATTCACAGCGGGGATGAAAGCCACAGCCCGTAGGAAGTGCATCTAATCGGGGCATACTGCCGGGAATATGCGCAAGCCGATGGGTCTCTTGGTCTATGTCTGGTATTGCAGCCATGAGCCCAGCGGTGTAGGGATGGCGCGGCGCCTGAATGACCTGCGCAACAGGCCCCTCTTCCACCACCCGACCGGAATACATCACCGCCACGCGGTCACAGGTCTCAGCAATCACGCCCATATCGTGCGTAATGAGAAGCACCGCAGCGCCCCGCTCTTTACATACACGCTTTAGCAGACCAATGATCTGGGCCTGTATCGAGACATCTAGCGCTGTCGTTGGCTCATCTGCCACCACAAGCTGCGGCCGAGCACACAGCGCCAAGGCGATCACTACTCGCTGGCGCATACCGCCGGAAAACTGATGCGGATACTGGTCGATGCGCTGCTCCGCCGCAGGGATTCCCGTCTCCACCAATAATGCGATCGCCTCTTGACGGGCCTGGGTGGCCGAGAGCCCGAGATGGGTCTGAATCGTTTCAATAAGCTGCTGCCCAACGGTATAGAGAGGATTGAGCGCCGTCAGTGGATCCTGAAATACCGCACCAATCTCCTTACCGCGCACCTGACGCATCTCAGCCTCCGCGAGGCCATCAATCCGGCGACCGTGTACCCAGACTTCTCCGGAGGTGATACGTCCGGGGGGGTCTAGGAGGCCAATCACCGCGGAGCCGGTCATCGACTTCCCCGCGCCCGACTCGCCCACGAGCCCCAAAATTTCACCAGGACCCACACGCAGACTCACACCATCGAGTGCCCGCAAAATACCCCTGCGCTGCGGAAACTCCACAATCAGATCTTTAACTTCCAGGATTGGCTGCGCCATCGTTGTCAACGCCCCGACCGCAGCCGCGGGTTAAAGGCATCACGCATCCAATCACCCAAGAGATTGACTGCCACCGCAAGTATCATCAAGGCGAGGCCCGGAAACACAATAATCCACCACTCCCCCGAAAACAGGTAGTCGTTCCCGATACGAATCAGGGTACCCAGCGACGGTGACGTCGGGGGAACGCCCACCCCCAAAAACGATAGGGTCGCCTCGGTGATGATCGCGGTTGCGACATGGATCGTCGCCAGAACCAATATCGGACCGACTACGTTTGGAAGTACATGGCGGAACATGATGCGGTGAGACGCAACCCCAATGACCTGGGCCGCCATCACATACTCCTTCCGAGACTCCACCAGGGTCGAGGCACGCACGGTGCGCGCGTACTGCACCCACCCCGGCAAGGTAATCGAAATGACCAAGACGCCGAAGGCCAATGATTCATGGGCCTCTGGAAAGAGTGCGCGCCCGACCCCCGCAATAAGGAGCGCAATCAGTATCGCTGGGAAGCTCAACATCACATCACAGAGCCGCATAAAGAAAACATCCAACCAACCACCCATGTAGCCGGCCAGCAGACCCATCACCACCCCAATAAGCACCGAGAGAAGAACCGATGCAAATCCCACCGCCAGCGAGATGCGCATGCCGTAAAGAATCGCTGAGAGCATATCCCGGCCCTGGTCATCGGTCCCGAGTAGATAGGCCGCCTGGCCGCCCTCAACCCAGGCCGGTGGCAGACGTGCATCGGAGAGATCGAGGGTGGCAAGATCGAAAGGATTATGGGGTGCCACCCAGGGCGAGAAAGCCGCCCCAAAGACACAGGCAATCGTGACAAGGAAGGAGAGCCACGCAACGGGCGATGCAAAGAAACTCGCGCCCACGTCGCTCCCAGTAAAACGCTTAAGCCAGTGAATCACTGCCAACCTTTACAGAAGAATGGGGCACGCCCCCGCAATCACGTCGATGAGAGGCGCACACGAAGCCGCGGATCGACCGCAAAGTACAGCAGATCGACAAGCAGATTAATGAACACAAAAATAAGTGAGATCAGGCAGAGGTAGGCCGCCATGACGGGAATGTCAGCAAAATTCACCGCCTGAATAAAGAGAAGCCCCATACCTGGCCATTGAAATACTGTTTCGGTAATGATCGCGAACGCAATTAAGCCCCCGAGTTGCAGCCCGGTAATCGTAATCACGGGAACCAGGGTGTTCTTCAAAGCATGGCCAAAATAAATAGCGCGCGCCGAAAGTCCCCGAGCCCGTGCAAAACGAATGTAGTCGGTACGCAAGACCTCAAGCATCTCCGTGCGTACGAGGCGCATGATCAGCGTGAGCTGAAAAATCGCCAGGGTAAGCGCAGGAAGAATCAGGTGCCGAATACCCGCCCAAGAAAAAAGCCCGGTGGTGAAACCCCCGATACTCACCACCTCCCCTCGCCCAAAGCTCGGTAGCACTCCGAGACCCACCGAAAAAATAAGAATAAGAAATATGCCAATGAGAAAGGTCGGAAGTGAGACGCCCAGCAGCGAGATGGCCATAAACACCTGGGCCAGCAGGGAACCACGCCGAATAGCCGCATAGACGCCCATGGGAATGCCAATCACCAATGCAATCACGGCGGCGACAAGTGCCAGTTCTAGGGTTGCCGGAAGACGCTCGGCAATGAGTGTTGATACCGAGATGCCCTGTCGAAGGCTTAAACCAAACTCCCCCTGCACGGCGTTGCCCAAAAAATGCACAAACTGCACCACCACGGGAGAGTCGAGCCCCAACTCTTTACGCAGGAGATCCACCTGATCTTGGGTCGCGTCTTGCCCGAGAATAAAAAGCACCGGGTCTCCCACATACTGAAAGAGCACAAAGGAGACCAGCGCCACCACGAGCAAGACGAACAGGCCCTGCAGGATCCTCTGAACAATAAACGCGATCACGGGATCTCTGGCAGGGCCGCAGGCGAATGAATCGCCTTACTTCACAACGATCAGACGCCAGTCAAGCCGATTGTCTGCGCGGTGAATAACATCGATGTTCTTCTTCGCCGCCCAGGGAATGATCTGGTTATGCAGTGGAATATGCGCCACCGTATCGTTCTGTAACTGCAATGCCTCACGCATCAGACGGGGACGAATAAAGGGGTCGGTCTCTGTCTTGATACGGTCAATGATTCCGTCCATCTTGGCATTGCTATACCGGCCCACGTTGTAGTTGCCATCGGCCCCGGTGGTCTTGGTACGCACCAACGACTGCAAGGAATACAGCGCATCGAACGTCGGCACTCCCCATCCCAACATATAAATGCTGGCTTCGTGTCGCTGAATCATGGGGAAGTAATTTACAAGCGGCATCGTGCGCAGCTTTGCCCGTACCCCTACCTTCGCCCACATTGCCGTCACTGCCTGGCAGACCTGCTCATCGTTCACATAGCGATTATTAGGACAGGCGAAATCGACTTCAAACCCGTCTGGGTAGCCTGCCCGGGTGAGAAGACGCTTGGCTTCCTCGGGGCTATAGGGGAAGCGCTTGTGTACAGCATCACTCCATCCATCGACCTGCGGCGATACGAGCGCCCCGGTGACCTGAGACTGACCGCGCATCACGACCTTGTGAATATTCTCGATATCAATCGCCTGATAGAGCGCCTTGCGCACATCGACATCCTTCAGGGGATTTTTTCCTTTCACGTTGCTGCCCGGGAGTTCATCCCGAAACTGGTCCATTCCAAGAAAGATCGTGCGGTTCTCGGCCCCATCGATCACCTGTAGGTTATTGTTTGCACGAAGCCTGGGAAGGTCTTGCGGGGCCGGATCGAGGACAAAATCAATCTCTCCCGACAACAGGGCAGCCATTCTCGTGGCATCGGCCTTAATTGGCTGATAAATCACCTCCTCGACATTGGTGGGAAACTTGCCCTTCCCCCACCAGTTGGGGTTTCTGACCAAGACTAGGCGCTGATCGGGCTGCCACGATTTCACCATGAAGGGCCCGGTACCAAGCGCGTTGCGATGCGCAAACGACTCGTCCTTGGTCTTCATGTCCTTGGGCTCTTGGGATTTGTTCTTCTCTGCCCAGGCCTTACTCATAATGCGGAGCTCGGTGAGTTGCCGAATCAGTATGGGATTCGGGGCTGAAAGCAGGATATCAACGGTAAGATCGTTAACCTTCACGACCTTCTCAATGCCCTGGGTGTAGGGGGAAAAATTTGATGTCTTCGACATCGCGCGGTTCAGTGAGAAGACCACATCGTCGGCCGTCATTGCAGAGCCATCGCTAAACTTCACCCCCGATCGCAGGTTAAAGCGCATCTGGCGCGCACTGATTTCCGTCCAGGAGGTTGCGAGAAGGGGTTCCGGACGAAACGTAGTGCTGTTGTAGGTAACAAGTGTCTCGTAGAAGGCAGCATGAATACCATTAGAGAGCGCGTTGTTCTGCGAATGGATATCGAGCGTTGGAATGTCGCTCGCAAAGGACCACTTGAATGTCTTGGCCTCAACGGGACCAGAAAGAAGAACTGTGGAAACGACCGCCGCAACGACATACGACACTGGTTTCATGAAATCCCCCTGCAGATAAACGTTTTGGAAGGTGTCAAGAGCAGGAATAGGCACCTGCTGAATGACGAAACAAACAGACTGTATAGCCAAAACAACGCACCCGAAGCCATCCCTGGGAAAATCCCTAGTCGTAGGTTAAGGCGCCGCGTCCTAAGAGCTTCTCGTTCAGAATGGCCTCGAATATCGCCTCCACTTCGGTGAAGTGGCGCCGCATGCCTACCACCGGCTTCACCACCCCACGTGCCATGATTTCCATGGTCTCGATCAGTTCCGTGCGGGTGGAGTGGCGGGATCCGGTCACCACCCGTTCGGCTAGCATGAGTGGCCGGGGTGCAATGCGAATCTCTCCTGTGCCAACGCCAATCGCGACCGCGCGGCCAGATACGCCCAGGCTATCAAAGGCAAACTGAAAGGTCTGGCCATGGCCCACATAGTCAATAGCCGCATCGACCCCTGCCCCATGGGTCAGGTCGCGCACACGTTTTACGGGATCGGATTCCGTTCGCACATTCACCACCTCATCGGCGCCCCAGGTGCGGGCTAAGGCGAGCTTTTCATCCGACACATCGGCAGCAATCACGCGGGCACCAAAGAGCTTCGCCACCTGGACCCCGTGAATTCCTACACCGCCTCCTGCGCCAATGAGAAGCACGGTGTCATGGGGATTCACCTGGGCCCGCTCCTTCATACAGTGCCAATTTGTATTGACCGCGTCGGTGGCCATGGCTGCCGCCTCGTAGGCAAGACCATCGGGAATGGGCAGGAAATTTTCTACCGGCAGCGACACATACTCAGCAAAACCGCCATCGCGGTGCACGCCCACGTACCCCTGAAAAGCCTCACACAGGGTCTCCCTGCCGCCACGGCACCAGCGGCATCGGTGGCAAGTGAGATAGAAGTAAACGGCGCAGCGGTCTCCGACTTTGACCTCTGTGACATCGGAGCCAACCTCCACAATATCGCCGGCCAGTTCATGGCCCATGATGCGGGGCGCCTGGCCACCAAAACTGCCCGTGCGCATATTGAGCAGTGTTAGCCCAACTCCGGCCGCCCGCACCCGCATCACCGCCTCTCGGGCCCGGGGCGCCGGGTCTGCTACGTTCTTAAGTGCAGAAGGGGTTCCCCACTGCTCCACGACCATGGCTTTCATGATTACTCCTTTCAGTCCGTTACTGAGAGATCCACATACCCTTTACATGCGCGGTGATCCCTCTAAAGAGCCACGCCTTCTTGATGTGAGAGCGGATCGCACCCATGGCGAAATTCCCAGGCAGTAAATGGCCCGCCAAGTCGATACTCGGTATCTCGTACGCGAATCCAGTCGCCCTCCGGAAGACCAATCACCCGCTCTGATGGGCTGAGCGTTAAGAACTCAGAGATTCTCTGTCGCCGGGTCTCGCCCTGATGGCCTGGCGGCATATGGTCTGTGAAATGACAATTCAACTGAAACGGAACGAGGCCTAATGCATCGAGCCCTTTCGGGTCCACAATGGGCATGTCGTTGGTGGTATGAATCGTGGGGCAGGCGAGCACCGACCCTGCGCTCGACCCCATATAGGGACTCCCGCCCGCGATGGCGGACCGTATCTTGTTGAGCCAGCCACGCTGCCGACACTCCAGCAGCAAGCGAAAGGTATTCCCACCGCCCACAAATATTAGGTCAGATTTGCTGAACCCGGTATCGCCGGTTTCGAGAGTATGGGCACCCACCACCGACAACCCGAGTGGCGCAAAAGCCGTGCGCACGTTCTGCGTATAGTCGTCCCAGCCGATGGTGACGCCCGCAAAAGGAAAAAAAACCACCTGCTGGCACCCCGAGGCTATGTCGACGACAGCCTCCATCGCATGCGCGAGATAGCCTGTATCAGGCATTCGGGAATTCGACAGAAGAAGTAGATTCATCTTTACCAAGCCTTCGTTCTCAGCGTTCTATCTGGCGCACTAGTCTCCAACCACCAGGCCCTCTCGCCTAGGGTCTGCACCTCCCTCTATGCCCTGCGACGACCTCTGTAAGGCATGTATACCACTGGTCAGGGCAACCTCGCGCACCTCTAGGCCCCGCCCACGTAGCGCTGCAATCACCGAGGGAGCAAACTGCCCCTCCTCAAGCAATAACGGCCCATGGGAGAAACCGATATTCGGCAGATCGATCGCCTGCTGTGGCGACAGTCCCCAGTGCACCATGCCATAGAGTGCCTTTGTCGCGTAGTGAATGATCTGCACCCCCCCGGGGCTGCCCAGACTCATCACTACGTCACCGGTCTGCGTATCAAGCACCAATAAGGGGGACATCGAGGAGCGAGGCCGCTTACCGGGCTCGACCCGATTGGCCACGGGCTTTCCTCCCGCATCGACAGGCATAAAGCTGAAATCGGTCAGTTGGTTATTGAGCAAGAAGCCACCGGGGCGCGTTGGTTCAGTCGTTACCATCCGTCGCGCACCGAAGGCCGCCTCAATAGAGCTTGTCATAGCCAGCGCTTGGCCGTAGCCATCAATGATGCTCATGTGGCTGGTTCCATACTCTGGCTGCTCCATCATCGCAGCGTAGGGCCATGCTGACCTACCCAACCCCAACTTCGCCTTCCAAAATGCCGTGGGATCCCCTGCCTGCGCGTCTTTCATAGCCTGCGATCCAATCAGCGAGGCACGAAAGCGCAGGTAGGCTGGATTGATCAGAGACAACCAATCGCCTGCTGGTGGGGCCACAAAAGCAGGGTCGGCCACATACAGAGCACGGTCGGCAAAGGCTAAACGGGCCGCTTCTGCATACTGAAAAAGCCACTGAGGATCGGGTGCAACAGGCGCAGCGCCCGCGCCAAAATTCCTCTTGCCGTTAAAGGGCAGGCGATCGGCAGCAGTATGCGTGAGCATGCCAAGAATTTGACCCACCGCGATTGCCCCAGAGCCCGGGGGAGGAAATCCACAGACCCGCAGCGACCGGGCAGCAGGCGTCTCCGCCGACTGCGGGCGCGGGGCGCCACGAGCGGGGTAAAGGAAGCACAGGGGAGAACGCGGTATCGATCGATACCCCGCAAGATCCGCAGGCGACATTGCGGGATGACCATCGGGCCCCTTACCCACCGCAGCAATCACCGCCTGCGCAATAGCGCCCTCGTAGAAAGCACGCGATCCACCCTGCGCGATGCGTTGCAAGATATGCGCGAACTCTGGGTTCTTAAGCACGTGGCCCACCGGCCAGGGCTGGCCGTGCGGGTCGTAGAAGTAGGCCGCTGCAACCACGTCCGTGCGCAGTAAGGGATCGGACTGCAACAACGTGTGTAGACGCGGAGTGACCGGGAAGCCCTGTTGGGACAGTGCGATCGCTGGCGCAAATAATGACGCCCAGGGCAGCCGGCCATAACGCTGGTGAACCTGCTCGAGCATCGCCACCACCCCGGGCACCCCCACCGATTGCGGGCGACGAACCGCATCCAGAAAAGGCAGAGGGGTGCCACTTGGCCCGACAAACATGTCAGCACGCGCGGCCAAGGGAGCCGTCTCACGCCCATCCCATGCGGTCACCTCGGTGCCATCGAAGTGCATTAAAAATGCACCCCCGCCAATACCACTCGACTGCGGTTCAACAAGGCTCAGAACCAACTGCACCGCAATCGCGGCATCCACCGCAGACCCGCCCGCCCGAAGGATCGAGCGCCCGGCCTCCGCCGCTAAAGGATGAGCAGCAGCAACCGCCTGCTTCTGATACACCCAGCCCGGCTTTGAGACGACACCAGAGGCGCCCTCCGGTTGATGGGCGCTACGCTGAAGAGCATCAGGAGAAGAAACGTTTAGCGAACAGCCAGAACCGTTCACCAACGCGGCAAGTAAAGCGCCATAGAGGCCCCATGCAAGACTTCGGTATCGGCCCATAGCGTCAACCGCCAAGCCTTCGCTACCTTCTTGATCCCTCCGGAATCATTGCAATCGCCTCCACTTCCACCAGAAGCTCTGGCTTTGCGAGGGCAGAGACAACAAGCAATGTGGAGGTGGGGCGATGGTCTTGCAAAAAACCCGCGCGAACCGCCGCAAACTCCGGAATCGATGTGACGTCTGTAAGAAAAGAGGTGATCTTCACAATATGCTCGATGCCCGATCCGGCCTCACGCAGAATCTCAGCAATGTTATAGAAGACCAACACGGCCTGATCCTTGAAGTTTTTAGGAATCGTGCCGTCCCGATGAACAGGTATCTGACCAGACACGAAAAGAAGCTGTGCCCCCGAAGGCACGGTGAGCCCGTGCACATAGGTGCCGTTTGGCTGAGAAATAGTACTGGGAAGAATCGGCGTCATTTCAGAGAACTCCTACAAAGTATGCTCATACCGCAGCGAAAGACGTAGCCTACCAGCACGCCGCTCGGTATCGATGCGGTCCCCCTCGTCAAAGCGCCGCAGGCTCAGACTCTCTGTCTCCGATCGGGTGATGTCTTGCAGACTCAGACGAAGGCGACGACGCGGGTCCAGGCTATAGACCCCATAGGCTTCAAGCGAGAGGCGGTCGCCGTCGTCGGCCCAGGCGTGCGGTTCGGTCTGATACCGGGCCGCCTTAGTAAAACTTAGACTGGTACCGAATCGAAAAGCCGACTTCGCCGGCCGGCCATCTATACCCAGCTTTGCCTCCCAAAGCGGTTGCCCAGGCAGCCGGTTATCGGGGCCGGGAAAATCGCGCACCTGCGACCAGTACCGGCTCCATGATGCACGCAGCTCCAAGCCGGGCTGGGACCCCACCCAGGGCCCCAGCCACTGCGCCCACATTTTTGCCGGGCCCCGCGCCTCCAGTTCCAGGCCCATCACATCGGCCTCGCCCAAGTTGCCTGGCCGACTCACCCAGCGTTCCGCATTTGACCACGCCACCGTCTCCAACCGCGTGACGCGCCGTTGCAGATCAATAATGCGCTTCCAGAAGAGTCCGGCAGATAAGAGGCTGTTGGCTGTTGGTGAATTCTCAAGACTGAAGTCGAGGCCCCACGACTGCTCCGGCTGTAACTGCGTATTCCCCACAGTGTCAGGCGAATCCAGGGTGTTGGACTGGTTCACCGGATAGCGCGACGCAATACGCGGTGAGGACAGCAGATCGCTGGCCCGAGCGGGCTTGTATGCGTGACTAAGACTCCACCGATACAGGAGGTTAGCTACTTCCGTGGGACGGTAGACCAGAGTGATCGACGGCGAGGTCTGAGCGCTGCGATTCTCATCGCGTAGAAGACCACCAAAAGTTTTTAGTACAGTCTGGATCTCTTCATGCCGCAGACCGGCAAGCATCGCCCACGGGCCCTGGGAATTCACATCCCACTGACCATAGACTGCCCACCGGGTGCGGCTCTGCTCAATATGGCCACCCCAGCCCGTCTCGGTACTGCGCCCGTCAATCTGCGCCGACTCGGTCTCATCTTGCCGCGCGGTTTCAATTTCCAGTCCAAGCGTCTGTTCGTTAGCGTCTGTAAACCGCCTCATCTTGACGCTTGCCAAGAGGCTCTGTTCGTCAGTCTCCGAGTCCGTGTCACGGCTTTGATTTGTCAGATCAGTTCGCTGTGCGAGACTAAGCGTGCGACGCTGCAGCACATAGACGGAGGGCGTCAGCGAGGTCTCTAAAAGCAAGTTAGAGGGTAGCGGCCACTTGTGCAGAAACACGATGCGCCCAAAGGCATAGTCTGATGTCTGCCTGGCGTCTTCGGTGCTAAAGGGTGAGGCGAAGCGCAGAACATCAGCCCCCTGCCACGGAGCACTCTCTGTGCGGCTCCGGGTCTCGCCTTGAACGGCAAAGAGCAGTGGCCGAATGGAGAGACTGCCTGCATCAGCCAGCGATTTTGTGGTCTGCCCCCGCAGACTTAGCCCCAGCCGGTCTGACTGGGACCGCACCGTACTGGTCTGACCGGGGCGGACACCTGGCGTTGCGACAGGAAGAAATGCTATGGACTGATCAACGGCGTTGCGCTGCGTCTGACCAAATACGGTGAGCGAGACCATCGACTCTTCACCCGCCCATCCACCTTGTTGGGTGAGACCCACCCGAAAGCCCTGGAGATCACCCTCCCCCAATGACACGCCCGCACCCAGGTCGCGACGACCGCGGGCAAGGCCCTCGCGGGTAACAATATTGACACTGCCAGCAACCGCCTGCGCTCCTGTTTCGGCGGTTGCGGCGCGCAGAATCTCTATGCGTTCCACCTGATCGGGCGCAATCGAGTCCACCGTAAAACCACGCCCCGCCGGCTGGCCATCAATCAGTATCTGGGTGTAGGCCTCTTGCATGCCCCGCAGACGCGGACTGCCCCCACCGGCTGGAATACTCACCCCAGGCTGACGCCGCAAAACGTCTTCAAGACTTGTATCGCCATACTTCTGAATTTCGTCTCGTCCCACGACCGTCTTCACAGAATTAGCGTAGCGTCGCCGCTCAAGGTCGTTGAGTCGTTGCGCACGTACCTCCACCTCCTCCATAGACGGGCCCCGCAGATCATTCCCCTCGCCGGGCAAGGTCTGCGCGAGTGCAAGGGAGGCCCCAAAGACTCCGAGCGTGAACCAGCCAACGAGACCGACCAAGCGCCCGAACAAGGTGCCAATCACCAAGGAATCGACTCCCCTTGGTAGTCTACAAACCAGGCCTGCGGTCGGGCTTCGAGACCATCAAGCGCCGCAAGCATGCCGGTCACCGATGTCTCCGCGGTAAGTGTCTGATGGCCCGCCTGGAAAGGAGCAGACAAGGCCGACACCACGGTTCCCGGCTGTAGCGCGGCGAATACGGCTAAGGGCCGCGTACGGTGGGATTCGATGGCCGCAGTCTGCAGCAACATATTGCCCGCCGCCTTTGCCGCCCGATAGCCAAACCAGCCCCCAAGCCGATTGTCTTCAATGCTACCCACACGCGCAGAAAGAACCGCAAAAATCGCCCGTTCTTTCAGGGCGAGCAGTGGTACGAAATACTTCAGCACGAGTGCACGCCCAATGGCATTGACTTCAAAGGCCCGGCGTAACCCGGTAGCGGAGACCTGGGAAAGGCGCTTCTCGGGGCCCTGGCCGTCGATGGTCAACGCCCCTGTAGCGTCTACGATGATATGAAAGGGTCCTTGGGGGGTGGCCCACCGCGCGCAGGCTGCGATTGCCTCCTCGTCTTCCAGCACAAGCGCGGGGCTCTGCTGCCTGCTTAGCGGCAGGACTGAAGCGCAGCGCGGATCACTAGAAAGTAACTGTGTAAAAGCCCCGCCAATGGTGCCGGAACTACCTAAAACTAGCGCACGAAAATCGGTCGGAAGGGAATTCATTGGCACACACGAGCATAACTC
This sequence comes from Pseudomonadota bacterium, assembly GCA_039800345.1. Taxonomy (GTDB): domain Bacteria; phylum Pseudomonadota; class Gammaproteobacteria; order Burkholderiales; family Burkholderiaceae_A; genus Hahnella. The sequence continues at coordinate 18,033 of JBDLQX010000059.1, forward strand.
CTAATGCGGCTGAAAAGTGACGCGATCGGGTACGGGCTTGAACTCCCCCCAGCGTGACCACCAGGGCATGAGGGCGAAAAAGCCGAAGTAAAAGATCGTGCCTAGCTGCGAGACCACCTGCCC
>JBDLQX010000060.1:0-12250 GCA_039800345.1 Pseudomonadota bacterium
CGCAGCGCACCTTAGCGATTGTCTCTGAGCGTGATCCTGGGCTGGTTGCCGGACTCCCGGAGTGGAGTTGGCTGGCCTTGGGGTCTGAGGGCCGCGAGGAGCAGACCATTGCCACCGATCAGGACAACGCGATTGTCTTTGCCGCCGCGAGCGCAGAGGAGGCCCAACGGTTGCGACCGCAGTTTTTAAGGCTTGCTGCCCAGATGAACGATGCATTGGCGGAGATCGGCTTTCCGCTCTGTAAGGGTGGTGTGATGGCCCAACACGAGAAGTGGTGCCGCAGCCTCGATGAGTGGAAGGAGGCCATTACTGACTGGTTTCGCCGTCCGACCCCCGAGAGGCTGCTTGATGCCCACACCTTCTTGGATTTTCGCCCGCTCACTGGCGCGCTGCATCTTGCAGAGACCCTGCGCGACTGGGTGACCATCGAGGTCAAGACGCATCCTTTATTTCTGCGTGAACTTGCCCAAGATTCGATGCGCAGTAACGTCGGCGACCTACCGCGGCCGGTATTTTTTTCTGCTATTGCCCGGTGGTTGCGGCGCAAGAATCTCCCGGGAAACTGGATCTCTCCGGGTCGGCTGGATATTAAGAAAGATGCTACGGCCCCCGTGGTCGCCTGGGCACGCGTGCTCTCGCTGATGAACGGTATTGCGACCACTTCCACCGATGGCCGGCTTGCAGGGCTGCAGGCTGCCGGAAAAATGCAGCGCAGTGAGGGGCAGGCGATACGCGAGGCATTCGATCTGGCCCAGAAGTACCGCCTGAGGGCGCAGCTGGCCGGATTGCAAGACCCGAATGCGTTAATGCTCGATCCACTGAGTCTGCATGAGCTCGAGCGGCTTACGCTCGCACTAGACGAACTGGCAAGGGTAAAAGATGCCGTTCGTCTGGAGTTACGCCTTTAGCGGCAAGAGCCCCCGGGCGAAGGCCCAAGCCATAGCGATAGGCTATAGGCTATAGGCTAACGGTTATAGGCTATGGGCTAAACCGTAAGATAGATCATCGCGTAGAGGGCCAAAAGCCCAATGACCCAGATCGCGGTGTAGCCGATTCCCCAGGTACGCGAAAGAAGGCCACCGACCCCTGTGTACTGGCGGGCTAGGCGCTGGAATGCCATTACCAGGGCTAAGCCGGTCTGGGCAATGAGGTCTCTGAGGCCAAAAGAAAACTGGGCGAGCGCAGCCGCAATCCGGAAGAGCCCCTTGCGCCAGAGCCAGTCGGTATCGACGAGAACTTCAGCCTTCCACTGCGTGTGATCAGTCTGCCCGGTTGCTGCACGTGCTGCGAGAAAAAATCCCAGGGCATAGACACCTGGTATGAGCAAGGTAATGGCCCACCCCATGGTTTGGCTACCACTCGCACCAAATGCTAAGGCAAGGCCAGAAAAGCCAACCCCGATGCGGGCCACCCGCACCATCACTGCGCGAGCGGCGATTCCATAGACGATTGCATAGGCAGCCATAACAAGGCCAAGCCCTACAAACTCTGCGGGCAGTGGCTTAAGTAAGATATTGAGCACCAGGAGGGCGGTAAAAGGAAGAGTAATGCCAAGCCAGAGGCTGCCGCTGCGTGCAATACTCCGCGCCGCGTCGGGCAACACCATGGCCACAGGCCACGCACCGAGCTTGATGCAGGCCCCGGCAATCAGGGCCCAGCCACCCGGTATCTCTGCGATAGATTGCGTGGCCGCAGACAGCAGGTAGCTACCGAAGCTTGCCTCATAGCCATGCATTCCATACTTAAAAAGAAACCCGCCGATGAGTTGTAGCAACAAAAACCGAATACCCGCGGCACGCGCCTGCTCGGTGCCTGACATAAAGATAAGCGCAGTAATGCTTAAGGCCAGGAGCTCCCACTGCAGAAAGATCGCAATGAGGTCGCCAGAGAAGACCACGCCAAGGCCGAAGGCTGCTGAGAGGAGTCCTGCAACCGTCGAACGTCGGTCATTTTCACCAAGAAAGGGGGAAAGAAAGACTGCCAGTGCGGCTCCAGCCAGCAGAGCCCATGCGGCGGCTGTGCGCGTGGCATCGTTAAAGACAAGGGCCACGGTGTATTTCATGAAGCCGAAGTCCAGCACCAGCCCAGAGGGCAGGAGGCCGATTGCCACCGCTGTTATGGCGACACCAGCAAGCCCAATCGAACGCGTGCGGCTATTGGGCGCAACCGCCACGAGTGCCGCGGTAGCCATGAGCAGAAGGCTTGGGGGGAAGGCAGCAAAATTCATGGCGTACCCTGGTATATCTGCAACTCAAGCGCAATGGGAATGCCGTTGAAAAAGAAAAAGGCCAGAGTCAATAGCGCCGTGGTGCTCAGAGCCAAGACCATCGGCCAGGGCGCCTCGCCGTGGTCTTTTTTGGGCGCTACATCCTCGGGCATGAGGAATGCTCGAAAGATCACCGGTAAAAAATAGGCACAGTTCAGTAGGGTACTGGCCAGCAGGGTCAGGATCACGAGCATATTGTGGGTGTCGAGTGCCCCTCCGAGAATGCCCCATTTTGAGATTGCTCCGGCAGTGGGGGGCATGCCAATCATGCTCAGGGCCCCTATCGTGAACGCGACCATCGTAATAGGCATTCGCCGGCCAATGCCGTTGAGCTGCCCTAGCTCGGTCTTCTTTGAGGCGACATAAATAGCGCCCGCTGCAAAAAACAGGGTAATTTTTCCAACACCATGGGCAAGAATGTGGAGTGCCGCGCCGACCTGAGAGATCGGTGCCAAAAGCGCCGCAGCCATTACAACGTAGGAGAGTTGTGCGACGGTGGAATAGGCAAGCATGCGCTTGAGGTTGGTCTGCCGCAGCGCAACCACGCTCGCCGCCACGATAGTGAAACAGGCAGCTGGAATCAGCCAGTCGGTTCCTGCCTGAGAGAAGACATAGTCGGGGCCAAAGATATACAGAATAAGTTTGGTAACGGTAAATACCCCTGCCTTAACCACTGCCACCGCGTGCAACAGAGCACTTACCGGGGTAGGCGCAACCATGGCGGCAGGCAGCCAGCGATGGACGGGCATTACCGCAGCTTTGCCCACGCCCAAGATAAACATAAGAAGAAGCAGCCCAACGGCCGGCCCTGCCAGATGCCCCTCAAGAATGCCGCCCGGCGTAAACGAGAGTGTTCCCGCAACGGAATAGGTAAAGATGATTGCGGGCAGCAGCAGGCCAATAGAGGTAGCCAACAGAATTCCCATATAGACCCGGGCCTGATGGATTGTCTGGGGGTCACCTTTGTGGGCAACCAGAGGATAGGTGGAGAGGGTGAGCACCTCGTAAAACACGAAAAGCGTAAACAGGTTTTCAGCAAAGGCGATTCCTATTGCCGCGCTCAATGCGATGGTAAAGCAGGCATAAAAACGCGTCTGGTGTTTCTCGTGGTTGCCACGCATGTAGCCAATGGAGTACACGGAATTGACAATCCAGAGCAGAGAGGCCAAGCAGGCAAAAAGCATCCCGAGCGGCTCGATCTTAAAGGCGATCGACAGCCCCGGCATAAGCGTGGCGAGGTGGGCCTCTGGCCGCTCTCCTGCCAGTAGCGCTGGCAGAAATGACCAGACAAGGAGCATAAGAACGCCTGCCGTGGTGAGCGTGATGGTCTCGCGGATATTGGGCCAGCGTCCAGCAATCGTGAGCAACACGCCGCCAATAAGCGGCACAAAGAGCGCGAGCAATAGTTGCGTGCTCTGAGTCATCGGGAAGCTCCCAATAGCTGCTGCACCTCCATGCCGGCCAGACCAAGCGGCAGGCTTGGGTCTATGCCAAACCAGATGTTGGCGATTGCCAAAAGCCAGATCATGAAGAGCATGGGCATGGGGGCTTCGGAGATCAGCCTAGGGGGCTCTCCGTGCGGCATGCTGGCTGGCGCTTGGAAGTAGGCTACCTCGATGACCTTCCAGATATAGACCACCGCCAGCAGGGAGCTCACCAGAATGAGGAAGACGACCAGATAGCCGATGCCTTCTATTTCTAGCATGGCCTGAATCAGAAACCACTTGCTCATAAAGCCAGCGGTGAGCGGCACCCCAATAAGAGAGAGCCCCGCCACACAGAACGCGGCCATGGTCCAGGGCATAGACTTACCCGCGCCAGCGATGTCACTAATACGCGATGAGCCATATCGCAGAACCATGGCGCCAACCGCCATAAACAGCGCCGCCTTAATGATCGCGTGATTAAACATGTGCAGAATCGCTGCGGTGGTTCCCGCGCTGCTCACCAGGCTTGCGCCCAGCAGAATGTAGCCTATCTGCGCCACAGAGGAATAAGCCAGCATGCGCTTGAGATCGCGCTCGAATACCGCTACCGTGGATCCCACTAGGAAAGCCACGATGCACAGAGGCATCAGAATGGTGGTGAAGAGCAGGGCATGATCGCCGAGGTTTGGCTGCAGAATAAGGAAGTCAAACCGGATGAGAACGAACAGAGCCACTTTGGTTGAGCATGCCGCCAGAAACACGGTGACGATGGTGGGTGCATAGCGGTAGGCATTGGGCATCCAGGCATGCATGGGAAAGAGGGCCGCCTTCAGGGCGAGGCCCAAGATAATGAATCCGCTGGCCATGAGTACTGGCGCAGTTTCTGATACCTGAGACAGGCGATCGGCCATATCGGCCATATTCAGTGTGCCGGTCATCATGTAGAGATAGCCGACCCCGATGAGGTAAAAGGTGGCACCGATGGTCCCGGTAACCAGGTACTTAAAGGTGGCAGTAAGAGCCTGGCGGCTGGGGCCTGCCGAAACAAGTACGTAGGAGGCCAGTGCGGAGATCTCCATGAACACGAAGACGTTAAAGGCATCGCCGGTTATGGTGATTCCAACAAGACCAGCGGTGGCCAGAAGCCAACAGGCATAGAGAAGCGACTGGTGTTCTTCACCGACCTCTTGGTTCATGCTTGCCCGACCCCAGAGCAGGGCGCCCAGCGAGGCCCCCGTAATAACCAAGAGCAGCAGCGCCGCGAATGGCCCGATGACAAGCCCAATACCAAAGGGCACAGGCCAGTCGCCCAGTTCGTAGAGCAGCACGCCCTGGGCCATTACCTGCTGGGTTACCCCGATAGCAAGCAAGAAGCTAATGAAGGCGGTCAGGCTCGCTACGAGCCAGGGGATCCCGGACCGACTCGGAAGGACTGCCACCAGAGGCGCCATTACGAGTGGAACCACCACCACCAGGATGGCGAAGTGCGAGGACAGGGTCATGCCTCGCGATCCATTCTCTGGGTGTCAGCCTCCTCGATCGACCCGTATTCTTCTTTGATACGAATGGCCAGCGCCAAACCCAGTGCGGTGACCGCAATACCCACAACGATGGCCGTAAGAATAAGCACCTGGGGGAGGGGGTTGGAAAAGATCTGCCCGGCCACTGGTTCACCCTGGAAAATAGGCCCTGTGCCGCCCTCGACCTTGTCCATACTGATATACAACAGGAACACCGCAGACTGGAAGATGCCGAGGCCAATCATGCGCTTGACATAGTTGCCCTTCACCAGAACGGCATACAGGCCCACGCACAATAGAAAGATATAGACCCAGTAGTTGAGCAGGCCCAGTACAGTGACCACAAGGTTGCTAGTAGGAGTCACGGTTGGCAATCGCGTTGAAGATCATAATGAGAACCGCAGTAACCGTAAGGCCCACGCCAAATTCGATAATCAGAATACCAAGGTACTGACCGACAAGAGGGTCGGTGGCAAGCACGCTGTAGTTAAGGAAGTTTCCGCCCTTAAAGAAGGCAACAAGCCCTACGCCACTGTAGATTGTGGCGCCAAGGGCAGCCAGGCGCAGCATAACCGGCTGCGGCAGCGCCTTGGCCGACTTGTCTGCACCTTCCAGAATGCCGTAGAGCATTACGGCCGCTGCAAACAAAGCACCCGCGGAGAAGCCGCCACCTGGCGTGTATTTTCCGTGAAACTGGACTACAAGCGCAAAGAGCATCAGCACCGGAATAAGCAGCTTGCCCACCACCCGCAGCACAGCATGGTGTTGCACACCGCGTACTCTTTGGGCAAGGGAGTTGCCACGCAGCATCGACTTTGACTTGGGACGAAACCCCAGAACAGAGATGACGCCAATGCCCGCGGTAAACACCACGATGACCTCGCCCAGCGTGTCATAGCCCCGGAAGGAGGCGAGAATCGCGGTGACGATATTGGGTATGTCAATGAGCCGAGGGGTCTCGGAGAGGTACCAGGGGGCCACATGCTGGTGAACAGGCGCGGTGGAGTCTCCAAGAAGCGGCTGCTCAAAGCTGACCACGAACAGCACAAGCCCAAGCACAGACATGACGACCACCGGAAGCCAGCGAAATTTCTCTGTGACATGCTCGTGCTCAGAAGTCAGGGCCAGCGCACCGAGGAACAACACGGTGGATACTCCTGCGCCCACAGCCGCCTCGGTAATGGCGACATCGGGGGCGTCGAGAATAAAAAAGTTCGCGGCCATCATGAGGCTGAAAATACCCAGCCAGACGCTGGATTCAAACAGGTTACGGCTGTTCACGGCAAGCACAGCCGATACGGCCACAAAGGCAAGGGTGAAGAATCCTAGAAAGGTCATTGCTGCCGCGCCTTTGGATTTTGCGGGCCAAGAAGTGGTTTGAGCCCAGAGGCCTGCGCCGTATTGGCCAGGGCATAGCCGCTGATTGGCGAGGTGAAAAACAGAAACACCAGGATTGCGAAGAGTTTGAGGGTTGCAAGCTGGCCCCCCGAGTGCAGCATGAGGCCGGCAATAATAAGCAGGCTGCCTAGGGTTTCGGTAACGCTGGCGGCATGCAAGCGGGTATATAGGTCGGGCATGCGTAGGGCGCCAATGCCGCCCACCAGAACAAAGAACGACCCCGCAGCCAGGCAGGCCCATGTGGCAATGTCGTAGGCTAGGCTCACGGGGTTTCCTTTCGGCCAGACTCTTGAGTGCGCCGAAATTCCCGAATTTGCACGAACTGCAGCACCGCGAGAATGCCGATAAAATTAATTAAGGCATAGGCCAGGGCCAGATCGATAAAGTCGGGGCGGCCAAAGAGCATGGCCACCAGCGCCAGAAGCAAGACAGTTTTTGTGCCGAACATATTGACGGCCAGCACCCGATCATAGGCCGTAGGGCCCAGAATTCCCCGGGCCAGGGCCAGGGCCATCGTGACCAGAATGGCAAAGCCCGCCACTGCCAGCATCATACGGAACCCCCTTTTGCGGCACTGCGATAGCGCTCAATGCGGGCGACACGATCGTTCATGTCGGAGGCGGCCGTACCCTCGGCCCCGCCCTGGGTAAGCGCGTGCACGGAGATCACGCCATGCTCATCGATGTCGGTGGTGAGCGTGCCGGGGGTAAGGGTAATGGAGTTGCCAAAGGTCACCCTCCCCACCTGTGAGCGGGCCTTTGACTGCACCTTAACCAAGGTGGGGCTGATAGGCAGCGAGGGCGACAGAATGATGCGGGAGACCTGAAGGCTTGAGACCACGATTTCTTTTAAGAGCCAGCCCCAGTATGGAATCACGCCAAGGGTGAGGCCCGTGGGGATGGATTCATCGTCTACGGTATTGAGATGGCGCACGAGCCATACAACGAAAAGGCAGGAGGCCAGACCAAGCCCCAAGAGAATAGGCTTATAGAGGCCTGACCAGAGTAGCCAGAGGCCAGCAAGCAATAGAAACAGCAGCAGACTTTTTTGATTTTTTGTCATAAATCAGACAACCGGTTGAAACCGAATTGTAAACTAGGCTCATGCATATTCACCTCGCATCCGACCTGCACCTCGAGCTGCTGCAGAAGCGGTTTCCAGATTTTGTGCGCGTAGATCGGTTGTATTCCCCTTGGGCCGATGTGCTTCTTCTGGCGGGTGACATCCATAAAGAGACAGATGCGATCAAGGCGTTTGGCCGCTGGCCACACCCCGTGTTGTATGTCTTGGGTAACCATGAGTTCTACGACCATACGATCTCGCAGACCATCTCGGCGATAAAAAAAGCGGCCCAGAACACCGCTGTGATCGTGCTGGACAGAGACGAGTATGTGTATCGCGGGGTTCGGTTTCTGGGCTGCACTCTCTGGACCAACTATCTGTTGTCAGGCGAGTCACGTCAGAGAGCGGCGATGATGGTCTGCGAGGCCCGTCTGGCGGACCACCGCAAGATTGTGGGGATTAACGCGCCCGGAGAGAAGTTTACGGCGGCCCGGGCCTTGGAGCTGCACCAGAGAGACCACGACTGGCTTGAGGCCAAGCTCAATGAGCCATTTGACGGCCCCACTGTGGTGATTACCCACCATGGCCCACACCCGGGCAGCGTGCATCCGCGGTTTCGAGACGACCCCTGCAATGCGGGGTTTATCTCCGATCTCACGCCTCTGGTCTCAAAGGCCACGGTATGGATTCATGGGCATATCCACGACAGCTTTGACTACCGGGTGGGAGGCTGTCGAGTCATTACAAATCCAGGAAGCTACGCCGCTGGGGTGCCCAAGGCCAAGACGCCCGCTGACCTGGTCTGGGAAAATCCTTTGTTCGACCCGCAAAAGGTGGTCGAGGTCTGACACAATCCGTTGTTGGTCATTCTGCCCGGATGACGAAATCGGTAGACGTACGGGACTTAAAATCCCGGGCCGCAAGGCGTGCGGGTTCGATTCCCGCTCCGGGCACCACTGGTTTTTTAAGAAATGCCTTATGTCAGCCGGGCACCTGTTGTCCTAATTGGGCGGCGAGGCCTACGAGGTTGGCACAACGCGCGCCACTTCTGCAGTACGCGAGAATAGGCGTGGGCAGGCTATTGAGCAGGGCGCCCATCTGCAGTGCCTGCTCTGGCGTGTGCCCCGAGGAATTAACAGGGTGGTAGGCAAAGGAAAGCCCCATTGCCTTTGCGGCTTCCCCCACTTCTCCTTGGCTTGGCTGGTGTGGCCCCTCTTCGCCGTCGGGCCGGTTACAGATAATCGATTTGAAACCTGCCTCCTGCGCGGCAGGAATATCTGAGGCGTTGATCTGGGGGCATACCGCAAGTTTGGGCGTGAGCCAGCGAACATCGAGGGCCATGGGGAAAGACTCCGTGAAAAATTACGCCTCTGGATGATACCGCCTTGACGGCGGACCTGAGGGTTATCGGCTGCGTTGACGGGGTGCGGGGCAGAAGAGGGAGTAGAGGGTCATAAGCACCGCCTCGACCTCTTCGTTCGACAGGCGATAGTAAATCTGCTTGCCTTCTCGGCGGGTTTCCACCACATGCTCGTTACGCAGGACGCCAAGCTGCTGCGAGAGCGTTGGCTGCCGAATCCCAGTCAGGGTCTCAAGCGCGCTCACGTTTTTTTCCCCCTGGGTGAGCTGGCACAAGAGCAGGAGGCGGTCTTCGTTGGCCAGGAGCCGCAAGAGCCCCGAGGCCTGCGCGGCGGCTGACCGTAGCTGAGTTAAGTCGACTGCGTTTGCTTCAGCGGTGGCCCGATCTGCAGGGGGCTCAATCACCGAGGAGGGGGAGAAGTAGCTTGCCATCTCTTTATTCTATTAAAAAGTAAACTGTGTATCAAAGTACGCCGAGTGCACCGAATGCTGCGACTTTGGCCTGCACCGCATAGCTATCGTGGGCCCGGCACCATGCCCTCTTCGGGCGGGTAACGAAAAAGCGGAAACATCTCGTTCATGAGTTCATTGGCCCGCTCAAGAATAAAGTAACGAAAGGCCTCGGCAGCGAGCGACATGGTGCGGTTGCTCAGATTCACCACATGCCAGAGTCGCATGACGGGCGTCTTCTCTACTCGTAGGACCTTCAGTACCCCGTGATGGGCTTCAAGCCCAATGGTGTGGAGCGACACAAAAGAGATTCCTAAGCCGGCCATGACCGCCTGTTTAATGGTCTCGTTACTCGACATCTCAATGGTGGAGAACGGCCGGAATCGATGCTCTTCAAAGAATCTCTCCATGACGGCCCGGGTTCCGGAGCCCTCTTCGCGAATGAGCATCTCCTGTTGGTCGAGCTGCGTCATCGTAATGATCGGCTCGTGTACGAGGGGATGGTCGGGGGCGGCGATAAAGGCATGCGGATGCGGGGCGAAGAACTCCGCGCGGGTATCGAGCTCTTTGGGTGGCCTGCCCATAATCGCAAGGTCGATTTCCCCGTCGCGCAGCAGTGCTGCAAGCTGATCGCGGTTACGCACCTGAATGACCACCTGGATACCGGGGTGCTCCTTGCGAAAGGCGACCAGCAGACGCGGCAGAAGATACTTGGCGGTACTCACCAGACCAATGTTGAGGTGGCCCGTCTCTATTCCCTTGAGCTTGGTCATCATGTCTTCGGCCTCTCGCAGGGCTGAGAGCACCCGCCGGGCGTAGACCAGGAAGTACTCGCCCGCACTGGTGAGAGAGACGCCTCGGCCCTTTTTCGCAAAGAGCGTGATGCCGAGGTCGTCTTCGAGGTCGCGCATCTGCATCGACACGGCCGGTGCGGTGAGGTGCATTTCATCGGCAGCCTTAGCAAAGCTCGACTGGCGTGCTGCCGAGACAAAAATACGCAACTGCCGTAAAGAGAGATTTCGCATGGGTCTCCTCCCACACCGTAGTAAAACGCCTTATTAATAAGCGGCGCTTATTTTTTATTTAATTAGTTGTGACTTTACCTTACCTACTTGTCTTTCTAGACTGACGTCTGTTTTGTTGACCACCTGAAACCGAGGAGACGAAAGCGATGAATGCCCCCCAAGGCGGAAGGATCACCGATATTAAGGAGCGCTACAAGGGTGGCGTGCTGAAATATGAGCAGATGGGCTACTGGCGACCGGACGACTTCCTCTCGACGATTTCGGGGGAAGATAATCGCGCCTCGCGGGTCTTTGCCGGAGGATTACAGACAGGATCCCCCATGGGTGGTGGGTCCTGATAAGACGATTTCTATTTTTCTGGAGAGTTGTTATGCATCTTGGTCGCACCACCTTATCGAAGTTTCTGACCCAGCAACTCAAAGGAAGTCCCCAGCGCGCGCCACTGGCTGCGCTTCTGGTGGATATTGCCGTGGCGGTGAAGGCCATTTCCAGTATGACGGCTAAGGGGGCTTTGGCGGGCGTCTTGGGTAGCCTCGACTCGCAGAACGTGCAGGGAGAGACACAGAAGAAGCTCGATGTGCTCTCTGATAAGGCCTTCATCAACACCTTTCATCTTGGGGGGTTGGTGGCTGGCATGGCCTCTGAGGAGAACGATCACCCGATTGTCTTTGACGACCTGGAGACGCCTGGCGCGTTTCTGGCGGTATTCGATCCGCTCGATGGTTCCTCCAATATCGATGTGAACGTCTCGGTGGGATCGATCTTTTCAATTCTGAAGGCCCCTGAGGGGCGGTTGCCCGAACCGCAGGATTTTCTGCGGCCTGGTACGGAGCAGCTTGCGGCCGGGTACGCCGTGTATGGGCCCTCCACGATGCTTGTCTTGACTGTGGGGCAGGGCACCCATGGCTTCACGCTTGACCGCGAGGTGGGCAGTTTTATTCTTACCCACCCAAACATTCAGGTGCCTGCGCAGACCAGTGAGTTCGCCATTAACACCAGCAATGAGCGGTTCTGGGAGCCCCCGGTGCTGCGCTATGTTGAAGAATGTAAAGCGGGGAAGACGGGGCCGCGGGGACGCGACTTCAATATGCGGTGGATTGCCAGCATGGTGGCCGATGTTCATCGCATTCTGATGAGGGGCGGCGTGTTCATGTATCCCAAAGACTCCAAGGATCCGTCAAAGCCCGGGCGCCTGCGCCTGATGTATGAGGCCAATCCCATGTCGATGGTGGTCGAGCAGGCTGGTGGTAAGGCTTCGACTGGTCGCGGACGGATCTTAGAGGTTCAGCCAGACCAGATTCATCAGCGGATACCGGTCATTCTGGGTTCTCTTGAAGAAGTCGACCGTGTCGTCGCCTACCACGAGGCCTTCGACAAGGCAGAGCAGGTACGACCACCGCAATGAGCAGTTTTAAGCGCGTTACAGAGGAGCATCTGGGCCTAGGAATCGCCGACGCGCCCGACGAATTCCGAGAATCAGCAGGCCTGCAATAACCGGTATCGCCACCGCAGTCACGAGATCCACCGGCACATCGAGCCCAAGGCTGCGCAGGCCTTTGACCAGATAGTTCACCAGCCCGACGCTGTAATAGGTGAGTACCACGAGTGATAGCCCCTCAACCGTCTGCTGCAGTTTGAGCTGCAGCTGTGCCCGGCGATTCATGCTGGCCAGCAAGGCCTGGTTCTGGCGTTCATTCATGAACTCAATACGGGTGCGCAGAATTTGCGTGGTGCGTGTCACCC
>JBDLQX010000061.1:0-6873 GCA_039800345.1 Pseudomonadota bacterium
GCCCTATCGATTGTCTGTGGTAGTTCCGCAGGCCTACTCGATGCGCTCACATCCTTCGATGTCTTGTCCTTCACCGGATCGGCCCAGACGGGGGCGCTCATTCGAAGCCATCGCGCCGTCACCGAGCATTCGGTACGCGTGAACATTGAGGCCGATAGTCTCAATAGCGCGCTCTTGCTTCCGGGGGCCGCAGAGGATGCAGAGACACTGGATCTGCTCGCCAAAGAAGTCAGCCGCGAGATGACCGTAAAGTCGGGCCAGAAGTGCACGGCCATTCGGCGGGTCTTTGTTCCCGAGGCCCTCTATGACAAGGCCGCCCAGGCCATTAGTGCACGGCTCCAAAAGACCACCGTAGGTAACCCACGCAATGACACCGTACGCATGGGGTCGCTGGTGAGCCGCGAACAATACCAGGCCGTTGCCGAAGGCATTGGCCGACTCTCGGCGCAGGCCGACCTGCTTTTCGATGGACGCACGGCCCCGCTGATTGATGCCGACCCCGTAATTGCCTGCTGCGTAGGCCCCATGCTCTTGGGCTGTCGCGACCCCGAAGGCCGGCCACTCGTGCATGACCTGGAAGTCTTCGGGCCCGTGGCGACACTCATGCCCTACAAATCCCTGACGCAGGTCACCGCCTTAATTGCCCGCGGACAAGGATCGCTCGTGACCTCTGTCTATGGAAAAGACCCCGCGTCCCTGGCAGAGGCGGCCACCACTGTTGCGGCCTATCACGGGCGTGTGCATGTCATTAGCCCCGACGTGGCGTCTCTGCAGACCGGCCACGGCAATGTGATGCCCCAGTCGGTTCATGGCGGGCCCGGCCGTGCGGGCGGTGGGGAAGAACTCGGTGGGCTGCGCGCGCTGCAGTTCTATCACCAGCGCACGGCCCTTCAGGCCAGCACGGAGGTGCTCGCCGCACTCTAGATTTTTTTCGCTGACAACCACAAAAAACCCCGAGAGAGACGAAAGCGCCCCGGGAATTGGAGACAAGGAGACAAGACCATGCAACACGCAGACGCCCTGGCAGCAGAGGCACGCCCCACCAATACAGCCAGAGATGCATCCGTGGGTGCAGCCACGAGTGCAACCATTGCACCCCCTGGCGCCATATTTAACTTTGCGCATCATCTCTTTGAGGTCAACGCGCACCGGACAGAAAAGCTCGCCTTTATCGATGACCGCGGCAGTCTGCGGTATGGGGAGCTCGAAGACCGCGTGCGGCGGATCGCCCAGGGCCTTCTGGCGCGCGGGCTCACGCGCGAAGACCGCGTCTTGCTGCTGATGCACGACAACAACGACTGGCCCGTGAGCTTCTTAGGCTGCCTCTATGCAGGCATCGTTCCGGTGGCGGTCAATACGCTTTTATCGGCCGACGACTATGCCTACATGCTGTCGCACTGCCAGGCGAAGGCTGCATTGGTCTCGGCACCGCTGCGCGCCACTCTCAGCCAGGCCATAGAGAAGGCGTCGATCAAGCCAGACACGATCATTGTTTCGGGGCTCACCGATGCGGCTACGGCCAGCGGGTCGGATATTGCCATCGAGGCGCTTTATGCGGCGAGCCCAATGCCCCATTGCGCAGAGACCCACGCCGATGAGATGGCCTTCTGGCTCTATTCCTCGGGGTCTACCGGTAAGCCTAAGGGCACCGTGCATACCCATGGCAACCCCTATTGGACAGCCGAACTCTATGGGAAGCGATTACTGCAGCTGCAAGAGTCGGATATCTGTTTTTCCGCCGCCAAGCTCTTTTTTGCCTACGGCCTGGGTAATGCCTTGTCGTTTCCCCTGTCGGTGGGCGCAACCGTCGTGCTCATGGCCGAGCGGCCCACGCCCGATGCGGTCTTTAAGCGCTGGACGGATCACAAGCCCACTATTTTCTATGGCGCCCCCACGGGCTATGCGGGCATGCTCGCCTCCCCTAATCTACCCCCACGCGATGCGGTGGCGCTGCGCATGTGCTCTTCCGCAGGCGAGGCACTTCCTGCGGAAATCGGTCAACGGTTCACCCAACACTATGGCATCGAAATCGTCGATGGCATCGGCTCCACCGAGATGCTGCATATCTTTCTTTCCAACCAACCAGGTCGGGTACGCTACGGCACAACCGGCTGGCCGGTGCCCGGCTATGCCATTGAGTTACGCGATGAGAAGGGTCAGCCCGTGGCCCAGGGCGAGGTCGGCGACCTCTACATTCAAGGGCCGAGCAGTGCCCTGATGTACTGGCAGAACCGTGCGAAATCGCAAGACACCTTTCGGGGCGCCTGGACCAAGAGCGGCGATAAGTATGTGCAGAACGAGGATGGCAGCTTTACCTATGCGGGTCGCAGTGACGATATGCTCAAAGTCAGCGGTATTTATGTCTCTCCTTTTGAAATCGAATCCACACTCATGCAGCACCCGAGCGTTTTAGAGGCCGCTGTGATTGGGGTCACCGATGCGGATGGGCTGACCAAGACCAAGGCCTTCGTGGTGCGTAAGGCTGGGCAGCAGGTCTCCGAGGAGGAGTTAAAGGCCTTTACCAAAGAGAAGCTTGCGTCATACAAATACCCTCGGGTCATTGCCTTTATCGATGAACTCCCCAAGACTGCCACAGGAAAGATTCAACGGTTTCGTCTTCGTGAACAAGAGCAAAAGGGACCGCAGCCGTGAAGATCCGTTGGGGCAATCGCGAGGTAGACATCGAGTGGCGATGGGCCGGGTCCGTATCTCATGGCCGCGTGCACGATTCCCCGCCCGACATCGAACGTTCTCAGCCCCTCATGGTCTTCTTGCATGAGGGCCTTGGCTCGGTATCGATGTGGAAAGACTTTCCGGACCAACTCTGTAACGCCCTAGGCATGCGGGGACTCGTCTATTCCCGGCCGGGCTATGGGCAGTCGACTCCGCGCGGCCCAGAGGAGCGCTGGGATATGGACTTCATGCACCAACAGGCCCACGAGGTCTTGCCCGCCCTCATGGCAGCGCTCGCAATCGACCCTGCACGCCAGGCCGTCTACCTCTTTGGCCACAGCGACGGGGCCTCTATTGGCTTGCTCCATGCTGCGCGCTTTGGTACCTCGCTGGCCGGTGTGGTGGTGCTGGCCCCCCATATTCTGGTGGAAGACATCACCGTGGCCAGCATTGAGAAGGCCCGAGAGGCCTACCGTACCACCGATCTCAAGCAGCGGCTTGCCCGCCACCACGCGGACCCCGATTCGGCCTTCTGGGGATGGAACCAGATCTGGCTTGATCCACGGTTCACGCAGTGGACAATCGAAGACGCGTTGCCCTCCATTCGGTGTCCCGTTCTTGCAATCCAGGGCATGGACGACGAATATGGCTCCATGGTTCAGATTGATGGCATTGCCGCAAGGCTTCCCGAAACAACGCTCGTGAAACTCGCGCAATGCGGGCATTCACCCCACAAAGATCAACCCGACCAGGTGATTGCCGCTGTGCGCGATTTCACGCGTCGTTTCGCGCGTCAATAGCGCCCATGGAGATAGACACGCTCGCCTGCGAGACCCCGGTTGCACTGGTCTATAACGGTGTGTCGCATGCGGTGATGCTCGCCACGCCCGCTGATCTCTATGACTTTGCCCTGGGCTTTAGCCTCACCGAGGGCATCATCGCATCGCCAGACGATGTCTTTGATGTGGAAGTCAAAGAAGGGGCGCACGGCATCGAAGTCTGCATTGAGATCGCCAGCCGCCAGATGCAGCGCCTGTCCGAACATCGACGCAGCCTCACCGGCCGCACGGGCTGCGGCCTCTGCGGTGCCGAGCAACTCTCGCAGGTGGTGCGGCCCCTACCGGCCCTCCCCCCAGAAAGCCACGCGCAGCGGCTCACCACGGCCGCCCTGCAGCGCGCGCGCTCTGGCCTGAGAGACCACCAGCCCCTCTTTGCCGAAACCGGTGCGGTGCATGCAGCCGCCTGGGCCGATGCCGACGGAAAGATTCTGGCCGTGCGCGAAGACGTGGGCCGGCACAATGCCCTAGATAAGCTCTTAGGCTTCTTACAATGCAGCGGCGCAGCGCTTGATACAGGCTTTCTGCTGGTGACGAGCCGGGCGAGTTTTGAGATGGTGCACAAGGCCGCCTCGCAACAGATTGCTATTCTTGCCGCCGTCTCCGCCCCCACGAGCCTCGCCGTCCAGACCGCAGAGCGCTTAGGTCTGAGTCTCATCGGCTTCTTGCGAGAAGAATCGTTTTCCATTTACACCCATGGCAAAAGAATCGTTTAAGCCCTACACCGCCCCCGCCGCGGGCTGGGGGGCGCTCAAGAGTGTGGCCCAGTCGTGCCTGCGAGAAGGCAGCCCGGTGCCACAGATTCGTGCGCTGCTCAAGACCAACCAAGACAAGGGCTTTGACTGCCCCGGATGCGCCTGGGGCGAGAAGCCCGGCCATGACCAGGCCTTTAAGTTCTGTGAGAACGGGGCGAAGGCGGTGAACTGGGAGGCAAGCCGCCGACAGGTCGATGTCGATTTCTTCGCACAATACTCAGTCACCGAACTGCGCGCGCAATCAGACCACTGGCTCGAGGCACAGGGGCGTCTTACCAGACCCATGCGGTACAACAGCGTCACCGACCACTACGAGTCCATTGACTGGGACAGCGCCTTTGGTGTGATTGCCGATCACCTTAAGGCCCTGCCCTCGCCCGACCAGGCTGCCTTCTATACCTCGGGCCGCGCGAGCAACGAGGCCGCCTTTCTCTACCAGCTTATGGTGCGGGCCTATGGCACCAACAACCTGCCCGACTGCTCCAACATGTGCCACGAGGCAAGCGGCGTGGCGCTCAAAGAATCGATTGGGGTCGGCAAAGGGACCGTGACCCTCGAAGACTTTGAGAAGGCCGATGTCTTGTTTGTGATTGGACAGAACCCCGGCACCAACCATCCGCGCATGCTCGAGGTACTGCGCGATGCCGTGGCACGCGGCGCGGAGGTGGTGGTCATCAATCCATTGAAAGAACGCGGGCTTGAGAAATTTCAGCATCCCCAGAGCCCCACAGAGATGCTGAGTAACCGCGCCAAGCCCACCCATACCCGCTATCTGCGGCCCCGGCTTGGGGGGGACATGGCCATCATGCGGGGTATCGCCAAGGCTCTCTTCGCCTGGGACGATGCAACGCTACACGACGAACACCCCGAGGGCCGCCGCGCCATTCTCGACCAGACCTTTCTGCAGAGCCAGACCACTGGCCTTTCTGCCTACCGCGCGATGGTCGAGGCCACCGACTGGCAGGAGATCATGCTTCAGTCAGGCCTCACACGCAGAGAAATTGAGGAGATCGCCCAGGTCTATGCCCGCGCAGATGCCACCATCTTCTGCTGGGCCATGGGCATTACCCAGCACCAGCATTCGGTGGCCATGATCCAGGAGTTCACCAATGTGCTGCTGCTGCGAGGCCAGATCGGTAAGCCTGGTGCCGGGGTCTGCCCGGTGCGTGGCCACAGTAATGTGCAGGGCGACCGCACGATGGGTATTCACGAACGGCCGCCCGCCGCGCTGCTCGATGCCCTTGCCCAGACCTTTTCCTTCCAGCCGCCGCGACACCAAGGTTTCAATACGGTGGAGACCATTGCCGCCATGGAAGCGGGGCGTCTGCAGGTCTTTATTGGCCTGGGGGGAAATTTCGCCCAGGCCACACCCGACCAGATGCGTACCCACGCGGCGTTACAACGGTGCGCACTCACCGCACAGATTTCTACCAAGCTCAATCGCAGCCATTTGGTGATTGGCCAAGAGGCCCTGATTCTTCCGTGCCTAGGGCGCACCGACCGAGACCTTCAGGCCTCTGGCCCACAATCTGTCACGGTAGAAGACAGCTTTAGCATGGTGCACGCTTCAAGCGGTGTACTCACGCCACTCTCAGCCGAGATGCGGTCCGAGCCCGCCATCGTTGCCGGAGTCGCCCATGCGCTGCTTGGCGACGCGCCCGTACCCTGGCTCTGGCTCATTGAAGACTATGACCGCATTCGCGACCTGATTGCGCGAACCATCCCAGGATTCGATGGATTTAATGAACGCATTCAGTCCCCCGGCGGCTTCTACCTAGGTAACACGGCCCGCGAGCGCCTGTGGAAGACAGATTCCGGCAAGGCCCAACTCATGGCGCATCGACTGCCGGCGTTCTTGTCGCAGGCCTCAGGGCCCATCGCCGCTCAGGCGGACGACCCGATACTGACATTACAGTCGATCCGCTCGCATGATCAGTACAACACCTCGGTCTACAGCCTGAATGATCGCTACCGAGGCGTATCGGGACAGCGTGATGTGGTCTTCTTAAACCCGCAGGATATGCAGGCCCTGGGAATCCGTGAAGAAGACCGGATCGATCTGGTCTCTGTCTGGGCCGATGGCCGCGAACGTCGGCTTCATGGGTTTAAGGCCCTACCCTTCGATATTCCAAGAGGACAGGCAGCGGCCTACTACCCGGAGGTCAATCCGCTGATTGCCCTGGAAAGCCACGGCGACCGCAGCTTCACCCCGACCTCCAAATTCATTCCCGTGCGCCTTAGGCGGCCCGGGCAGAACTAAACTTGGTCTTGGGCGCGAGAATCGTGGCCTCGCCCTCAATGACAGTTTCCCCCTTCTGATTCTTCACCACCGTGTCGAGCCAGACCATGCCCTTGGCATCGTCTTTCTTGGTCACGGTGACGGTCGCGGTGATCACATCATTCACATAGACCGGGCGGCGAAACTTAAAAGTCTGGCCCAGATAAATAGTGCCGGGCCCGGGGAACTGGGTGCCCAGAATGCGCGAAAAGAGCGCCCCGCTCCACATGCCGTGGCCCACCACATCTTTCATGATGGTGGTACGGGCGTAATCCGGATCAAGGTGAGCGGGATTGAAGTCGCCCGTTACCTGCGCAAAATCACGAATAGC
>JBDLQX010000062.1:0-7335 GCA_039800345.1 Pseudomonadota bacterium
CGGGATGTGCTGGGGTAATTTGGGGGCTATGGTCGCGGCGCCCGACCTTATTGATCGGATGTACTTGATGTGGGAGTGGGTGCTGCGGATATGCTGATGCCGCCTCCGGTAACAAAGACCCTCTGGCTGAACCTATTTCTCCGCGTTCGGTGGAGTAAGTAAAGACCGGGTTTTCTTCCCCGAAGGTGCGCGTCACATCTTGAGCTGCCACCCGCACCGGGCGAGGCGTAATGCTCAGAGACGCCGAGTTGACCGTCACCCGATAGTTCGGATTAGAACCAATACTCGAGTCGATCGCATACACCCCAACATCATCCCCAGCATCTCGGCTAAGACCCACGCTCAGCGGTTGCCCGGCCACCAGTCCACGACTCCCACCCACCCCATCGGCCAGTGTCGTATAGGTCAACTCCGGATCAACCTCCCTATACACCTTGCTCTTACTGGCAACCGAGACCGTCACAGGCCGCGGATTAATCCTAAACGTGTTACCCGTACTCGTAATCACATAGTTCGGATTGGACAAACCCTGCAGACTAATCCCATAGCTACCAACCGCCTCCCCCTGCACCCTGCTTGCCGCTCCCCCTAACCGATCCCCAGTAACTAACCCCCGGCTAGGCTCCAGCCCGACGGCTTCGGCGCTGGCAGCTCCTTTGGCAACTGCTGAAGGGTCTGCCCAGGGGTAGCCGCGCGCGGTTCAAGCACATCGTTTGGCGAGGCAGTTTGGGAAAGTATTGCGGACTGGTACGAAAACAAAAGAACGAACAGAACCGCCCACGAAGACTTGACAAAACGGAATGGTGTGTCGGCCATTAATCCCGCTCCGAATCGAGAAATTGATGAATGATTTGAGCCCGAATCATAATATCTCCGCTCCATCGTGCAACTTCTCCAAGAGCTCACCACGCTTTTTCTGAATCAGAGCCTCTCGGATTTTTTCCTTGGAGTCTTCATACGACGGGGGCTCATAGCCGCGAAGGTCCTCCACGCGCACGATATTAAAGCCGACGGGAGTTTTAATGGGCGCCAAGGTCATTGCCCCTTTGGGCAGGTGAATAATCACCTCTGCGATCGGAGGCAGGATCTGCGGCAATATCACCCAATCAAGCAGACCCCCTTCGCTGCGGCTCGCATCCAGCGACCGCTCGCGCGCCGCTTTCTCAAAGTCTCCCCCTGCCCGAATGAATGCGATGGTTGACCGCGCTTCGGCCTGACTTCTTTGGGTGATTAGTCTGAGCCGGTACTGCTGATAAAAACCCGGCTCTCCCAGCGATTCAATTTCTTCGTGGTACGCCTGAAGAACATCTTCCTCAAGGACGGGAGAATCCTGAAGATGTTGCTTCAGCAATAACTTCGACAATACCTGCTGGTGCGCCTGATACAACTGGCTCTGTGCCTCGGGGTTCTTGTCGAGCCCGCGACGCAACGCTTCCTGCGCCATCAGTTCCAGGTTAATCAGTTCTTCGCGAACCTCTTTAAAGAGATAGGCCGTCTCTGGTTGGCCGCGCTTTACCACGCTTCGCAAGGTGTAATCCAAGAGCGCTTTGGGAATAACAACCCCATTGACCCGCGCCGCAGGTTCGGTATGCGTCTCAGAAACTTCATATCGTCGGGGTCGGCTAAACATCACTCATTTCCGATAAAGTTCTTCTTTATTCATAGGGAGTTGCTGTCGAAATTTTGACACTACTTTAACAGCCTTTCTTCCCCCCATGCAAGACCAACGGGCCCGGCGTTATGCTTAGCGCAGTAGATACGCGCGTAAAACCAAACCAATCTAGAAAAAATCCCGTAAAAAACGTCATACAAGTTGTAAATAACAAGAAAACCTAGGAATTTTCATGAAAACCCTCATCTCCAGCGGCTCTCCATTTGAAAAAACTATGGGCTACTCGCGCGCCGTCGCCCAGGGCCCCTTCTGTTTTGTTTCTGGAACCACGGGCTATGACTACGCAAAGATGGTCATGCCAGAAAGCGCCGCAGACCAGGCCCGCAATGCCCTTCAGACCATTCAGAAGGCGCTCGGTGAAGCGGGCTTTTCGCTAAACGACGTGGTGCGGGTCACCTATTACCTCAGCGAGTTATCGTGGGCGGACTCGGTCATTCCGGTCTTTGGCGAGTTCTTTGGCGAGATTCGCCCTGCGGCCACGCTACTTGTGGCCCAGATGCTCAAACCCGAAATGAAGATCGAAATCGAAGTGACGGCCTACAAAGGCTAGCGCCACCCATG
This sequence comes from Pseudomonadota bacterium, assembly GCA_039800345.1. GTDB lineage: Bacteria > Pseudomonadota > Gammaproteobacteria > Burkholderiales > Burkholderiaceae_A > Hahnella. The sequence goes on from JBDLQX010000062.1 coordinate 2,234, forward strand.
CTTGCAGCCACCGCAGAAGAAGGCAGCACCCCATCGGTTCAGCAACGGCGGGCTGTGGGGCTCATGCTCAACGTGGCTCACACCTTGGACCACCTGGTACTGCTGATCTTCGCCTCGGCCGTGGCGGCGATTGCGCTAGACTTTGGCCTCGAGCGCTGGGAAGACCTCATGCCCTACACCGCGGGGGCCTTCCTGATGTTCGGGCTCGGCTCGATTCCCTCAGGGAGACTGGGCGACCTCTGGGGCCGGCGCAAAGCCATGCTGCTCTTTTTCTTTGGAACCTCCGCGAGCTGCTTTCTGGTGGCCATCACCCAGACCCCGTGGCAGATGGCCCTCGCGCTTACCCTCCTGGGCTGCTTTGCCTCGATCTATCACCCGGTGGGTATTCCCATGCTGGTGCGGGATGCTGCGCGCCCCGGGGCCGTCATCGGCTGGAACAACCTGGCAGGCAATCTGGGTATCGCCTTAGCCGCTCTGCTCGCCGGATATGCCGTGAGCCAATGGACCTGGCGCGCCGCCTTTGTTATACCCGGCGGAATCTCTCTGCTGCTAGGGCTTGCGTTTCTGCGCATTGCCCCGGTAGAGAAGGTCTCCCCAGCGAAGGCAAGCCACCCACGCGCCCACACCACGACTGCGGCCGCCACAAGCCGGGCACTCATCGTCATTACGGCGGCAGCGAGTACCGGATCGATCCTCTACAACTTCACCACCAACGGCAATACCGAACTCTTCCGCGAACGTCTGCAACATCTACTCTCCGACCCCACCGACCTTGGCCTGGTGCTGGCTGCGCTCTATGCCGTAGCCGCCTTCGCACAAGTGATCGTTGGGCGCCTCAGCGACAAGGTGGCGCTTCGGCCGCTTTTTCTGGGCATCGTCTGCACGCAGACCCTCTTCTTTCTGCTAGCGGCCTATGCCTCTGGCTGGTGGTTCTACGTCTTTGCACTGGGATTTATGGGCGCCATCTTTGGTGCGATTCCATTTACCGACGCGGTTATGGTGCGCTATGTCGATGACCGTCAACGGTCGCGCATGACGGGCCTGCGTATTGGCATTGCTTTCATGGTGAGTAGTGTCGTTATTGCAGGGCTCGGCCCCGCCGTCAAGGCGGCAGGCTTTGCCGTCGCACTTCTTGTGATGGCGGCCGTATCGGTGCTCACCCTCGTGGCGATCTGGTACCTGCCTTCTGACCCGCCGCGGGCCGCATGAAGCCGCCTGTCCCCCGACTGCAATTGCAGGGGCTCACCAAGGCCTACCCCACACTTGTTGCAAACGACCAGATTAGCCTCACGGTAGAGGCCGGTGAGATTCATGCCATTCTGGGCGAAAACGGGGCGGGGAAGTCGACCCTCATGAAGATGATCTACGGCGTGACCCAACCCACGGCAGGCCAAATTTTCTGGGAAGGCACGCCGGTATCCATTGGAAGCCCGGCGATCGCCCGAAGCCTAGGCATCGGCATGGTCTTTCAGCACTTCTCACTCTTTGAGTCGCTCACTGTGGCGGAAAACACGAGCCTCAGCCTTGGGCCCGGCCACACCCCCTCCTCTGCTGCCAACGCCCTGCTGCAGGCAGCCGCGCGCTACGGCCTTGAGGTCCAGCCCGAAAAATTTATTCACGACCTGTCTGTGGGAGAGCGTCAACGGGTGGAGATTCTGCGGTGTCTGCTCCAAGACCCCAAGCTCCTTATTCTGGATGAACCCACCTCGGTTCTGCCCCCTCAGGCGATCGAGGGGCTCTTTGCCATGCTCAGGCGGCTGGCCTCTGAGGGCTGCTCCATTCTCTACATCAGCCACAAACTGCAGGAGATCCAGGTGCTCTGTGATCGCGCCACCATCCTGCGCGCGGGTAAGGTGGTGGCTGAATGTCGGCCACAAGAAGAGACTGCGGCCTCACTTGCAGCACTCATGATCGGACGCGATACGGAGCCCTTGCCAAAGCGCCCCCCTGCCGTCTCCACAGGGACGGTCTTTGCTGCCGAAGGCCTCAGACTGATAAGCCCCGACCCCTACGGCACCCATCTCGACAACATTTCTTTTACTGTCCCTCAGGGAAAGATTCTTGGTATCGCAGGCGTCTCGGGCAATGGCCAACGCGAGTTGCTCTGGGCCCTCTCCGGAGAGACACGCTGCCCACGCCCCGAAATGCTCCAACTCGATCACGAGCCCATCGGCCACCAAGGCCCTGCGGCCCGCAGGCAGCGAGGCGTCTGCGTTATCCCGGAAGATCGGCTGGGGACGGGCGCCATTCCGGCGATGACCCTTGAGGAAAATGGCCTGCTCACAGCGGTCTACACCCAGCCAATGGTCCGTCACGGACTCGTGGACCAGATGGCAACGACTGCTTTCGCCCAAGAATGCATCGCCCAGTTCGATGTCCGCTGCAGCGGTGCACAGGCGCTCGCAGGCTCGCTCTCAGGGGGTAACTTACAGAAGTTCATTGTCGGGCGAGAACTGCTGCAAACACCGCAACTCCTCGTCTGCAGCCAGCCCACCTGGGGCGTAGATGTCGGCGCGGCCGCGCTGCTCAGGCGGGCGATTCAGTCGCTGGCCCAGCAGGGATCAGCCGTCATTCTCATCAGCGAAGACCTCGACGAGATTCTCGAACTCAGCGACGAGGTGGCCGTGCTCTTTGAAGGAAAGGTCTCCGCCCCCATGCCCGCCTCCGAGGCCAGCCCAGAGCGGGTGGGTCTGCTGATGGCAGGCGTTTGGCAGGAGCAGCCGAACGCGGGGGCAGGCACCGCACCTCTACCGCACAGTACTGGCAAAAGCGCGCAGGCGGCATCGCCATGATCCGACTCGAACGACGTCCCCAGCCCTCGACACGATGGCGTTGGCTCGCTCCGGTGGTGGCGGTCGGGCTCACGATACTCACCGGCCTCATTATTTTTGCCCTGCTTGGGAAGGACCCGATCCTTGGGTTCCAGGTCTTTTTTGTCTATCCCTTGCGCAGCCTCTACGGGGTCTCCGAACTACTGCTCAAGGCCACTCCCTTAGCGCTTATTGGCATGGGGCTTGCCGTGGGATTCCGCGCAGGTATCTGGAATATTGGCGCTGAAGGTCAGTTTCTTTTTGGTGCCGTCTTCGCCACCGGGGTCGCCCTCTACCTTCCCTCAATAACAGGGCTCAGCCTCGTAGTCATGGTTTTTGCGGGAATCCTCGGGGGCATGGCCTGGGCCCTCATTCCGGCCTGGCTGCGGACACGGTTTCACACCAACGAGATACTTGTCTCCCTCATGCTGGTCTATGTCGCCCAGCTTTTTGTGTCCTGGCTTGTCTTCGGCCCCTGGCGGGATCCCCGCGGGTTTAATTTTCCCCAGACCGAAATGTTTGATGCGGCCTGGCTTCTACCCACCCTACTCTCCGGCAGTCGACTCAACCTCGCCTTTGTCCTCACCCTCATCGTTCTCGTCATCGGCCACATTCTCCTAGCCAAAAGCTATTACGGCTTTTCCATTCGGGTGGCCGGCGAATCACCCAGCGCCGCCCGTTACGCCGGCCTGTCTGAGCGACGTAACATCTACGCAGGACTGCTGATCGGGGGCGCCTGCGCCGGGCTTGCAGGCATGGCAGAGGTGGCAGGCCCCATGGGCCAACTCACCGATAAGGCCTCGGTAGGCTACGGCTTTGCCGCCATCATCGTGGCCTTTGTGGGGCGACTACAGCCCCTCGGTATTGGGCTAGCGGCCCTAGTCATGGCCCTCTTTTTCTTAGGGGGGGAACAGGCACAGCAGTATCTAAACCTTCCCGGTTCTATCTCCCGCGTCTTCCAGGGACTGCTGCTCTTCTACCTCTTGGCCGCCGATGTGCTGGTCCAGTTTCGCCTGGTGCGTACATCGCCGCAGACCAAGGGTGCCCTATGACCACAGAACTCTTCGGCGCCATTCTCTTTGCGATGATCGTCGCGGCCACCCCGCTCATGCTCGTGGCCTTGGGCGAACTGGTGACAGAAAAAGCCGGCATGCTCAACCTGGGGGCAGAGGGCCTGATGGCCGTGGGCGCGGTCTCCGCCTTTATTGCCACCCACACCACTGGATCTGTCACGGTGGGCGTACTCGCCGGAATGACCGCGGGGGTTCTGCTGTCGTCCATCTTTGCTCTGGTCACGATTCCCCTCATGGCCAATCAGGTCGCCACGGGGCTGGCCATTGCCATCTTCGGCGTAGGCTTAGCGGCTTTCATTGGCAAGCCCTTTGAGGCATCGGTGATCGCCTCCACACCAGCCTGGACAGTGCCGGGCTTGAGCGATATTCCGGTAGTGGGCAAGGCCCTCTTTAGTCACCAGCCCATCGTCTACCTGGCATGGATCGCGACCGGCGTTGTGATCTGGGTCTTGGCCCGCACACGCATCGGACTAGTACTGAAGGCGGTCGGCGAGTCGCCCGCCGTAGGACATGCCATTGGCTACCCTGTCAACCGCATTCGCGCTCTGGCCGTGCTCTTTGGCGGGGGGATGGCGGGCCTCGGGGGGGCCTATCTGTCCGTCTTCTATACCCCCATGTGGACCGAAGATATGGTGGCGGGCCGCGGCTGGATCGCACTGGCCCTCGTGGTCTTCGCCACCTGGCGACCATGGCTGGTGGTGCTTGGGGCCCATCTCTTTGGCGGCGTCTTAATTCTCCAACTTTTCGTGCAATCTTCGGGGCTGGACCTCCAGGTTCCCTCGCAACTCCTCTCGGCAATGCCATACTTAGCAACGATTGTCGTACTGGTGCTGATTGCAGGAAATCCCAAGACTATTCGGATCCACTCGCCAGCCTCACTCGGCAAGCCATTTCGTCCCGATGCCAGCTAAAAGCGGTTCTCTACTAGCGGCGTCGAGATTTTCGCGTTTTTAACCCGTCATACCCTTGTTCTGAAAGGAACCCTCATGTTGAAGCGCCGTACCTTTGTAAAAGCCTCGCTCGCTGCCACTGGCCTCTCTGCCCTTGGCCTAGCAGGCTGCGGAAAGAAAGAAGAAGCCAAGCCAGCCGCCGCCCCCGCTGCCGAGCCGATTAAGGCAGGCTTTGTCTATGTCAGTCCCATAGGCGACGCAGGCTGGACCTACCAGCACGACCTCGGCCGCCTCGAAATGGAAAAGGCCCTGGCCGGCAAGGTCACCAC
>JBDLQX010000063.1:0-3992 GCA_039800345.1 Pseudomonadota bacterium
AGGTGGTTCCTTCGATAAGAACAGAAATTGGGATAAGGGTAAGGGCAGCAATGAGCGAGGCCCAGACCACTAAAGAAATAGCATCGACTGCGCCCATGGCCTTGACAAATGTATTGCCCACGGCCCATGCAAAGGCTGCACCCAGGGTGACAAGAAAGGCCAGTATGGGCATGGTCTGGCCGATGTCGAGGCCCACCGCAGCGATGCCTAGGGAGCCGACCGTCACGCCAATGATCTGCCAGCGGGTGGGCCTGTCTTGGCGCATGGCCACGGCAAGCAGAATGCTGAAAAAGACCTGCCCCTGCACGACGACTGAGGTGAGCCCCACCGGCATACCGAGGGACACCGCCAGAAACAGCAGACAGAACTGCAGGCTAAAGGAACTCGAGGCATAGCCCAGCAACAGCCGAAAGGGCACCTTCGGCCGTGGCACAAAGAAGATCAGGGGCACCAGCACCATCGTGAACCGCAGGGCGGCGAAGGTTAAGGGCGCGACGTCATCAAGCGCCCAACGCATCGCAATGAAGTTCACACCCCAGACCACCATAATGATCAGGGCTAGCAGCAGATGAGACAGGGGCATGACTTAGTGGCGAATGCGCCAGCCGCGTGCGATCAGCTGATGGGAGAGTAAGAGCAGCAGTAGGGTTGCAGCCAGGGCAATCAGAAGGCTCGTCCAAGGAGATACATCTGCCTGACCAAAGACGCCGTAGCGAAAGCCATCGATGAGATAGAAAAATGGGTTGAAGTGGCTGATGGTCTGCCAGAGCGGCGGCAGGTTGTGTACGGAATAAAAGACCCCCGCCATAAAGGTGAGCGGATTGATCAAGAAGTTCTGAAAGGCCGAGACATGGTCCCATTTCTCGGCGTAGAGGGCCGCAATAATGCCCAGCGCACCCATGATCAGACAGGCGAGCACCGCAAAGGTAATTGTCCAGGCCCAGTGGAACATGCCGGTATGAATAAAGGGCAGGCTGGCGGCCCAGACCGCAAGCCCACAGGCCAGGCCGCGGGCAACCGCACCGCCCAGATATCCGGCGAGCCACTCCCATGGGCGCATCGGCGAGAGCATGAGAAAGACTAGGGTGCCGGTGATCTTGCTCTGCGTGAGGCTTGAGCTCGTATTGGCAAAGGCATTTTGTTGCAGGGTCATCATTACCAGGCCAGGCACCAGAAAGGCCGAGTAACTCACGCCAGGAAAGGGCTCAAGCCGCCCCTCAAGGAGAAACGCAAAGATCACCAAGAAGAGGAGGGAAGAGACCATGGGCGCGAGAATGGTCTGGATAGAGACCTTCATGAACCGCTTGATCTCTTTGTTGAGGAGGGCATAGACGCCCGCCTGCCCAGGGGTCTGGGGCTCTACGGTAATGGCCTTATCCATGGCGATGCACCTGAAATCGCTCTATGCCGAACGCTGATCGTAGGCGTATGCGATCGCGAGGCGGGTTTTCTCTGCCTCCGCGGCGGCGGCCGCCTGCCAGTCGTCTGCCGCGCTTGCGTAGAGAACGGACCGCGACGAGTTGATAAACATGCCGCCCGTGGCGGTGGCCGCAGCGGTTACCGTGGCCTCGAGATCCCCACCCTGGGCGCCTATGCCAGGAATGAGCAGGGGCAGTTCCGGGGCAATGGCACGTACCCGTTCTACTTCCACCGGATAGGTGGCCCCTACCACCAGGCCAATCTGGCCGCCCGAATTCCAGCGGGTGGCCGCAAGTCGGGCAATGGTTTCAAAGACCCGTTCGCCAGACTGCAGCGTCTGCATCTGAATGTCGTCACCACCGGGGTTTGAGGTGCGGCAGAGGAGAAAGACCCCCTTCTCGGTATAGCGCAGGAAGGGCGCGAGGCTGTCGGTTCCCATATAGGGACTTAAGGTCACGGCATCGGCGCCGTAGCGGTCGAACGCCTCGGTGGCATAGTGCTGCGCGGTGGATCCGATATCGCCCCGTTTGGCGTCCAGAATCCAGAGATGATGGGGGTGGCTAGCCTTCACCCAGTGGCCCAGACGTGCCAACACCTCTTCGGCGCCCAGGGCTGCAAAGTGGGCGATCTGGGGCTTAAAGGCACAGGTAAAAGGGGCGGTGGCTTCTACGATGCCTCGACAGAATGCTTCGGTCGCTGCTTTGGGATCAAGGGCACGCAGACTGTGGGGGAAGCGGCTGGGTTCTGGGTCGAGTCCTACACAAAGCATGCTCTTGTGAACCGACCAGGCCTGGATGCACCGCGTAATGAATGACATAGTTTCTATTGTGGCACGGCGTCTGAAAGCGCCATAAAAAAGGCCAGCCCTTTCGGACTGGCCTGCTTGAGGAGGAGCGTTAAAACGCTTCTTTCCGCGCAGGGCGAAATGGCAAATTACATGCCCATATCGCCCATGCCGCCCATACCACCCATGCCGCCAGGCATACCGCCACCGCCGGCCGGCTTGTCTTCTGCCAATTCACCGACCATGGCGTCGGTAGTGAGCATCAGACCGGCCACAGAGGCCGCGTTCTGCAGGGCCATACGGGTCACCTTGGTGGGATCAACCACGCCCATGTCGAGCAGGTCGCCATACTCACCCGTGGCGGCGTTGTAGCCGTTGTTGCCCTTGTGCTCCAGCACCTTGGCCACGACCACACTGGGCTCTTCGCCGCAGTTAAAGACGATCTGGCGCAGGGGCTCTTCCACGGCACGCATCACGATCTTGACACCAGCTTCCTGGTCGGGGTTGTTACCTTTCACCTTGACATTGGCACGGGCGCGCAGGAGCGCGACACCGCCGCCGGCCACGATGCCCTCTTCCACCGCAGCGCGGGTGGCGTGCAGAGCGTCTTCGACGCGGGCCTTCTTCTCTTTCATTTCCACTTCGGTGGCCGCACCTACGCGAATCACTGCAACACCGCCAGCCAGCTTGGCAACGCGCTCTTGCAGCTTCTCTTTGTCGTAGTCGCTCGTGGCTTCTTCGATCTGCACACGAATCTGCTTCACGCGGGCTTCGATTGCTTTGGAGTCACCGGCACCGTCGATGATGGTGGTGTTCTCTTTGGCGATATCGACTGTCTTAGCCTGGCCGAGGTCTTGCAGCGTGGCCTTCTCCAGCGTCATGCCGGTCTCTTCAGAAATCACCGTACCGCCGGTGAGAATGGCCATATCTTCGAGCATGGCCTTGCGACGGTCGCCAAAGCCAGGGGCCTTCACGGCCACGGTCTTCAGAATCCCGCGGATGTTGTTCACGACCAGCGTGGCCAGGGCCTCGCCCTCGACATCTTCTGCCACGATCAGGAGGGGACGGCCAGACTTTGCAACCTGCTCCAGCACAGGCAGCAGTTCACGAATGTTGGAGACCTTCTTGTCGTGCAGGAGGATGAAGGGGTTGTCGAGAAGGGCAACCTGCTTGTCAGGATTATTGATGAAGTAGGGGGACAGATAGCCACGATCAAACTGCATGCCCTCGACCACATCGAGTTCATTGTTCAGTGACTTGCCGTCTTCCACGGTGATGACGCCTTCTTTGCCAACCTTCTCCATGGCCTGGGCGATGATGTCGCCGATTTCATGGTCGGAGTTCGCGGAGATGGAACCGACTTGGGCGATCTCTTTGGTCGTTGTGCAGGGCTTGGAAATCTTCTTGAGCTCTTCGGTGATGCCGATCACCGCCTTGTCGATACCGCGCTTCAGATCCATGGGGTTCATGCCGGCAGCCACGTACTTCATACCTTCACGCACGATGGCCTGGGCCAGCACGGTTGCGGTGGTGGTGCCGTCACCGGCGTTGTCAGAGGTCTTGGAGGCAACTTCCTTCACCATCTGGGCGCCCATGTTCTCAAACTTGTCTTTGAGTTCGATTTCTTTGGCGACCGAGACCCCGTCTTTGGTAACGGTGGGCGAGCCAAAAGAGCGCTCGAGCACGACATTGCGGCCTTTGGGGCCGAGGGTGACTTTGACGGCGTTGGCGAGAATATTGACACCATTGACCATCCGGGCGCGGCCATCATCGCCGAACAATACTTGTT
>JBDLQX010000064.1:0-12422 GCA_039800345.1 Pseudomonadota bacterium
GGTGGCTGGCAGAAACCGCGTACCGAGACCGGCAATAGGGAAGACCGCTTTTTTTACCTGCACGGGAGAACTCCTTGAAGATTCGGTTTATAACCTAGCGAGACGACCGTGATATTACAGACGCGTCAGCCGCACGCGGCCCCTTAAGCTGTCGCCCGCAGCGCCGTCACCGCAGGACTATTCAACACGCTACGCAAGGCAAGCCAGCCCGAGGCCATGCAGATCCCTGCGCCAATCAGAGCCCCCCAGGCCAGCGGCACGAACCGAAAGGGCACCGGTAGGCTAAAGATCTGCTCGGCCACGATGCCCCCCAGGCCCTGGGCGAGTGCAGCGGAGGCCAGACCCGCCAGCGCCCCCACAAAGGCAAGCTCCAGCATCTGGGCCCGCACCAGCTGCGCGCGACTGGCACCAAAGGCCCGCAACAATGCGGCCTCGCGCAGCCGCTCTTCGCGCGTAGCGACCAGCGCTGCCCAGAGCACCAAGGCGCCCGCAATGAGGCTAAAGACAAAGAGCGACTGCACCGCCGCGACCACCTGCCCCAGGATGCGACGAATCTGGGCCAAGAGGCTGTCCATATCGATCAGGCTCACCCCCGGATACTGGCCCAGAAGTCGACGCTCAAGCGTGACCCCCTCGCCCTTGGGCAGATGAAACGAGGTGATAAAGGTCTGCGGCAGGTCTTTGAGTACCGCAGGGCTCGCAATCATGAAGAAGTTGGCCTGCATCGAATCCCAGCGCAGGCCGCGCAGGCTCGTCACCGTCATGGGCACGCGTTCGCCCGAGACATCAAACTCCAGGGTGTCTCCGAGCCCAACGCCCAGGGTTGTGGCAATGCCATCTTCCACCGAGACCTCCTGGCCCTGGGGATCAAGCGGCCGACCGCGGGCAATACGGTTATGTGCAGGCAGGGTCTCCGCATACGAGAGGTTCATCTCGCGATCCACCAGCCGTTGTGCCCGCTCATCGGAATACGACTCGGGGGATATCTCCCGGTCGTTGATGCGTACGAGGCGACCACGGACCATGGGATAGAGCACCGGATCGGCCACGCCCTCGGCTTTCAGAATCTCCTCGACCCCAGCCTCCTGGCCCGGCACGATGTTGATCAGAAAACGATTGGGCGCATCGGGGGGAAGGCTGCGGTCCCAGGCATTTACGAGGTCGGTACGCACAAAGGCCAAAAGCATGAGCGCGGAGAGGGCCATGCCCAGGCCGAGCACCTGTGCCGATAGTCCCATGGTTCTGCGCAGGAGCGCCCGGCGCAGGCTCACCCAGGCCCAGGGCAGTTGCACCGAGGAGACCAGCAGTCGTCCCACACCGCGGAAAATCGCAAGGAGCAGCCCAAAGACCACGAGTCCAATCACTGCAAATCCGCCGGTGACAAGAAGCGCCAAGGCGAAGTCTTGGCTGCCGAGCCAGAGCAGCGCCGCCATGCCAGCCCAGAAAAGAACGAACCGGATCACCTGAGGGCTCAGGCGACGCCAAGACGAAGAAAAACGCGATGTCGGCTGCGTTGCCACCTCGGGAAGGTCGCGAAGACTGGCCATCGCCGGGACACGAATGGCCTGCAAGACGGCGGGCCAGGCAAAGACCAGGGTCATGCCCAACGAGAGGGCGAGACCCTGCAGAAGGGGCTGCCAGGGCAGCTCGGGCATGGGCGGCAACGCCACCTGCATCAGTGACACGAGTGCCGAGGCCAGGGCCAGCTGCACCCCATACCCCAAGAGGAGTCCGATCGCTGCAGACCCCAACACCATGACGCCCAGCGCCACAGCCCAATAGCCCCGCAGCTGCGCGCCCGAGGCACCCATCACCTTCATCACCGCAAGGCGCGGGCGATAGAGGGTTCCGAGTCGACGCGCGGCCAGCGCCATGGCCGCACAGGCGGTGAGCATGGCCACCATACCGGTGAGCGAAAGAAAGCCGTTGGCACGGTCCAAGGCATTTCGCAGTTCCGGACGCGCATTGTCGATGGTCTCAAAACGCTGGCCCGCCACAAGGCTCGGAAGAACTTCGCGGTCAAAGGCGGCGAGCTTTTCTGGATCTTCAGACCCGACCCAGAGCCGATACCGCACCCGACTGCCGGCCGAAACGAGCCCCGTTGCCGTAAGGTCACTGTGATGGGCAATGATCCGCGGCGAGAGGTTGACGAAGTTCATCCCCCGATCGGGCTCCAGAAGAATCAGGCCCTGCACGATCAGCAGGGCCTGTCCCAGCTGCACCCGATCGCCGATCGCAATCTCGAGGCGCGCTGCCAGGCTCGGGTCGATAAAGGCGTGGCCCGGGCGAACTTCCGGATTCACCGCGAGGCCATCAGCGGTCTGTATCTCAAGCCGCCCACGTAAGGGATAGCCTGCTTCAACGGTCTTCACAGAAACCAATTGGCCCCGATCACCGGCCAGCACCATACTCGGAAACTGGCTGCCCTCCACGGTCTTCAGGCCCATCGTCTCAGCCGTGCGTTGCCAGGTATCTGGCAAGGTGCGGTCTGAGACCAGCAGCCGATCGGCCCCAAGGCTGGCCTGGGCGTCTTTGAGTAGCGCCTGCTCCACCCGTTTGGCGAGAATACCCACCGCACTGACCGCAGTCACCGACACCACGATGGCCATAATCATGAGCGACAGGGCGCCTGAGCGAATGTCCCGCAGGGCAAGACGCCAGGCCATGGCGATTCCAAGGGCATTAAGCTGCACGAAGGGCCTCCACAATAGAAAGTCGGGCAGCACGGATGGCCGGCAGCATGCCGCCCAAGATGCCCATGAACACAGCAAAGACAAGACTCTGGATGATAATCGTGGGGGTTAAAGAAAAACCGAAAGAGAGCTCGGCAAAGCTCTGGAAATTGGTGGTGGAAAATTCGGTAAGCTGCATGAGGCTTGCCAGCCCAAGCCCCACAACGCCTCCCACAAGCGAGAGAAAGACGGCCTCTGCGAGAAAGGCCATGAGGATCGAAGGGCGTTGAAAGCCCAGGGCGCGCAAGGTACCAATCTCTGCGGTACGGGTGGCCACGGCCGCCTGCATCGTAATCGTGGCGCCGATCACGGCGCCGATGGAAAAAATCACTGTAAGACTCAGACCCAGAATGCGGATAAACCGCGAGAGCGTCTCGGACTGTTCTTCGTAGTAGGCCCGCTCCGACTTCGCCTGCAGCGGCAGCCGCGGGTCGTCTTCTACGGCCGCCGTAAAGGCTGCAGCCTCGCTCGGGTCGGAGATCCGTACGACCAACGACGAATACGTGACCCGACGAAAAGACTGCATGAGAATCTCGCCATCGGCCCAGACTTCGCTATCAAAGCCACTGCGACCGGCCTCGAACTGGCCCACCACCTGCCAGTCACGGCCGCCAAAACGCAGCGACTCGCCAAGGGCCATATTCTGAAACTGACCAGCGCTTGCCTTGCCCACAATCACCTCGTTGGACCCGGGCCGAAACATGCGTCCTTCGACGAGTTGCACCTGTCGGCGCAGGCCCGCCCCTTGCGCATTGAGCCCCCGCACGACCACATTGGAGGGGCGACCTGTGGCGATCTTCTTGAGGTTCACGAGCACCACGGTTTCGCGCGAGACCAGAGGCTCAATTACGCTGGCTACCTGCGGCAGCTGCGACAGAATATTGGCCTGGCCACGATCGATCGAACTCTGTACTTCGGTGGCGGACCCCTTACGAATCACCACCATGTTGTCGACCTCGCCCGTGCCCACCAGGGTCTCTCGCAGGCCCGCATCCAGCATCAGCACGGCGGCAAAGACATAAACCACCAGCGCCATACCCAGAGCCGTCAGCACCGTGGTGAGCCTACGCACCCAGAGGTTTCGCAGGCTATACCGTAGGGGAACCGCAAGAAGTATTGTGGCCACCCTACTAGACCGCCCTCAGGCCATCAACGATACGAATACGATAGGCCCGCAACGCAGGAAAGAAGGCGGCCACCAGGCCTGTGGCGAGCGCGGCCCAGAGCTGCATCAGGCTGGTGTCGGGCGAGACGGCAAAGTGACGAAAGAGGTTGCCGGTGGAGGCCTGAAAGGCCCAGGCGGCGGGATAGGTGGCCAGCAGCCCCGCGAGGCCGCCGAGCACCGCCAGCAGCATCGACTCCCCAACCACCAGACCCGCCACGAACCGCGGCGAAAAGCCCAAGGCCTTGAGCGTCGCATATTCGCTCGTGCGCTCGCGGGCGGTCATGGACATGGTGTTGGCCATGACGGCCATGATGATGAGGATGACCACAAAAGAGACCGCGCGAATCGCCACGACAATGGCCTCGGTCATGGCCACAAAGCCCAGCTGAAAGGCCTGTTCGGTCTCGGTAAGGGTCTCCTTGGGCGAGTTCAGAAAGAGAGCATCAATCGCCAGGCTCACCTCGGCCGCCCGTGAGGCATCGGACAGGCTGGTAATGAACACGCCCACCGAATCAGGGTCTCTACTGATACGGCGCCGCTTTAATTCCTCATTGAGATAGGCCCAGTGAAAATACATCTTGCCGGTGTCGGTCTTCTCCTCGGCCCCGTCGTAAATTCCAACAATTAAAAACTCCCACTGCCCCGGAAAGATCTGGCCCTTCAAGGTCACCATATCGCCCACCTGAAAGCCGTGCTCTTCCGCTAACCGTCTCCCAACCACAGCACCACGTCGGTCGCGATAGAAGGCCTGTCGCGCCTCCTCACTAAGTCGGTACTCCGAGTAGATGGCGAAGTAACTTGATGGATCTACCGCAAACTGCGGAAAGAAATTACGGGTGTCTTTGTAGACGCCGCCAAACCAGCGCGAATAGGTCATCTGGTCCACGCCATCGATGTGGCGTATCCGTTCACCATAAGAGGCAGGCAGGGGAAAGATGAGCGAAATCGCGCTGCGGGTGATCAGCCGTGCCTGGCTTGCCGCCTCTGCGCCGGCATACCAGGCCTGCACCACGGTGGAGAGCAGCCCAAAGGCGAGCACCGCCACCATCAGGCCCACAAATGTCAGTATCGACCGGGTACGGTTGCGCCAGATGTTGAGAAAAAGCAGCCTAGCGACGAGCATCTTCGAGCCGCCCCTTCTCCAGGTGCACAATCGCCCGCGCATGGTCTGCGGCCTTCGGGTCGTGGGTCACCATAAGAATCGTCTTGCCCTCTTCTTGGTTCAGACGCTCGAGCATGGCGAGAATCTCTTCTGCGGACACACGGTCGAGATCCCCCGTGGGCTCATCGGCCACGATGAGTGCTGGGTTGGTAATCAGCGCCCGGGCTATCGCCACCCGTTGCTGCTGCCCACCAGACAGCTCATTGGGTGTGTGCGTCATACGGTCTGCAAGCCCCACCGCCGCGAGGCCACGCTCCACCCGCACCCGCCGCTCCGCGGCACGAAGGCTGGTGAGCTGCAGCGGCAGTTCCACATTCTCAAAGGCGGTGAGTACGGGAATGAGGTTGTAGAACTGAAAAATAAAGCCCACGTTCTGTGCCCGCCAGTGGGCGAGTTCGGCATCGGTGAGCCCGCCAATCTCCACCCCGTTGACACGAATACTGCCGGAGGTGGGCCGATCAATACCGGCAATGAGGTTGAGCAGCGTGCTCTTTCCCGAGCCCGAGGGGCCCATCAGGGCGAGAAAGTCGCCCTTCTGTACCGAGAGGCTCAGTCCATCGAGTACCTGGACGGTGGTGTCACCCCGGCGATAGGACTTGCTGAGATTCTCTATCTCGATGAAGGCAGGCATGGATCGGCTCTGAGCAGGAAGTCCAGCGCGCGCCGCTAGCGGCCGCTGGCCGATTCACGCGCGTCCACTGCCACGGTATCGGAGGCCAGACGATCGCCCGCGGCCAGCCCCTCCGGCGGCCTGAGCACTACGCGCTGGCCCACCGCCAGCGTGGGTGCAGGTACCAGGTCGGTTGTCGGGGCCGCAGAGAGGGCCAGGTCTATCGCCTTGGCCTTACCGTCTTCCACCACAAAGACCACCCAGCGCCCCTGCCTCTGGCTCACCGCCGCGCGATTGACAGCCACCATGGGGAAGCGCTCTGCGGGGCTCAGACGCCGCTCCAGAAAGGCCACCTTTGCCGACATGTCAGGCAACACACGATCGTCAATCTCCAGAAACTCTATCTTGATGAGCCGGGTGGCCTTGGCCCGGTCGATGGTGGGCACCATGCGCGCCACCCGGCCCTCAAACCGCTCGTTGGGCAGGCCATCCAGCCCAATTTCTACCGGCTGGCCCACGCGGATCTTGGCCATGCTCGACTCTGAGACATCGGCCTCTACCTCCAGGGTGCTCATATCGGCCATCATCACCACCGCCCCCTTGGTATCGGCGGCTGACGAGAAGGGCGTGATGTTGTCGCCCACATTGGCGTTCTTGGTGAGCACCACTCCCGTAAAAGGGGCCCGAATCTCTGTCTGCCCGAGTGCGGCCACTGCCACCTGTTGGCCTGCCTGGGCAGCACGCAGCTGCGCCCGGGCCTTATCGAAGCGGGCAAGCGCCGCATCAGAGGCCGACTGCGAGATATAGGACTTGGCCAGCAGAGACTGCGCACGTTCATAGGCCCGCTGCGCATCGGCAAGCTCAGCCTCGGCAAGCCCCACCTGGGCGCGGGCCTGCCCCAACTGGGCCTGAAGCTCATTGCTCTCTAAGCGCGCAATTAAAGCCCCCGCTTCTACCCGGGAGCCCTCTGTCACACCGAGCCATTCGAGCCGGCCACTGGCCTTGGTAGAGACCGCCGCCTTACGCTGGGCCACCACATAGCCGCTGGCGTTAAGCACCGACAAGGTCTGCGACGGGAAGACAGAAACCACCGGGCTGGTCTGCACCGCGCGCGGCTGCGACCAACGCCAGGCCACCAGTCCCGCGACCACAACAAGCACCACCAGTAGCAGGCGCTTCCAGCCTGCGAGTTGAGAGAGCAACGCCACCATCAGAGACCCGTTCGTAAAGGAGAAAACTCGTTATCTTTTTTCTTGTACACAACGAAATCCAATATACGCGACCCGTGTGTCTGTGGGCTTGGTTGCCACGTCGTCCTCGCGCTGACGTTCAGGGCCATACCACCAGGAAGCGCCGCGGGTGATGCGGTCCTGGCCGGATCCCGTATCGACCCACTCCCAGACATTTCCACCCATATCGTGGAGCCCGTTGACACCGGCAGGCGTGGTGGCCACCGGCACATGCCCCACCCCGCGGGTAAGACTGCCCGACGGGGCCTGCCCGGAGTAGCGGCCACAGCCCTCCAAGCAATGGCTCTGGCGGGCCGATGCGCCGTTGGGGAAGGGGTACCGCTGGCCCGTCTGAAAGCCCGCTGGGGGTCTGGGCCGTTGCTCCAGGTAGGCAGCAGCAGTCCACTCCGCATCGGTCGGCAGACGCTTTCCAAAGTGCCGGCAGACGGCCTGGGCCTCGTCAAACATGAGGTGCACCGCAGGTTCATTGTCCTGGGCTGCCCGCCCGAAGGGGGCTTTCCATGTCCAGCCGGGCTTTTTGGTCCAGCCCGATTCATAGATATAGCCGCCCCCCTCACGCTCTGCCCGACTGACAAAGCCCGCAGCCTGGGCAAACCGCCGCACTGTTCCGACAGAGACCTCATGCAGATCAAAGAGTAACGGTCCCACCGCCTGCTGCGGCTCTAAGGCCCCCTGTGCAGGGCTTGCGGCCAGGCGTGACCCTGGCGTGAGGAGCAGCAGAATGGCCACCCCAAGGGCGATGAGCGACAGACCACGGCCGATCGTGTCACTATAGTCGCTGGTACGGTCGTAACGCCCGCAAGCCGTTGGACAATAGGTCTGCAAAGATGTGGCGGCGCTGATGGCGATAGTGGTGGTGACTGCAGTGTTCATGGCAAGAAATAGGTTCCTTTCTGACTTGGAGGGTTCTTGTATGACCAGCAAATGGATTTCTGTTCCCAGCGCCGACGGGCGCAGCTTTGATGCCTACGTCTGCCAGCCCGAGACAGGCCGAGGCCCTGGACTCTTACTTATTCAAGAGATCTTCGGCGTCAATGAGCATATTCAAGCCGTGGCGCGGCAGTATGCCGAAGATGGCTTTGTGGTGATTGCACCCGATATTTTCTGGCGAGAGACCCCACGCGTGGACCTGGCATACGATACGGCCGGTTTTGAGCGTGGCCTAGGGCTCCTCGGTGGCCTGAATGTGGACCTCGCAGCCACCGACCTGCAGCGGGCTGTGGAGGCCTTGCGCCATGAGGACTCCTGCACCGGACGCGTAGGCTCTGTGGGCTTTTGCATGGGGGGCATGTTGTCCTTCGTGGCCGCCGCCCGCGCGGGTATCGATACGGCCGTCTGCTACTACGGGGGCGGCATCGACCAACGCCTGCACTTGGTGCCAGATATCTCCTGCCCCGTGCTTTTTCATTTCGCAGAAAAAGACAGCTATATCTCGGCCGCCGCAGTGGAGAAGACCCGCCAGGCATTGAAAGGGCGGCAAGATGTTCGGGTGATCACCCATCCCGGCGTGGACCACGGCTTTAACTGTTGGCGCCGACCCGCATGGCATCAGCAGACAGCGGCCCGCGCGCGGGGGCAGACGCTCGTGCATCTGTCTGAGTCGCTGAGCTAGCGGTCGACCACTGAGGTGGATTAAGTCTATGCAGAGCCGTCGTCGACTGCTCAAGGCCTTCTCGGGCGCAGGTACCCTGGCTCTGCTCCCCGCGTTTGCGCAGCCTAGCCATGCCCAAGCACCCCCCGCGCCACCCAGTCAGTCAAAGGATCTTGCCCGGGAAGGCACCAACAAGGGCTTTGTGGTGCGCACCCTCGTCACCGGGCTCAATCAGCCCTGGTCGATGGCCTGGCTTCCCACAGGCGAATTGCTGGTGACCGAACGGGAAGGGCAGCTTCGCCGAATCAGCAAAGACTTCGCCCTCGACCCAGCCCCCATCAAAGGCCTGCCCACAGTCTTTACGGGTGGCCAGGCGGGACTCTTCGATGTCGCGGTACATTCTCGCTACCGTCAAAACGGCTGGGTCTATCTTGCGTTTGCCGAGACGCCCCTCTCCGGGCGACTAGCGGCCGCAGGCACGAGCCTCATTCGCGGACGCATCGCTGGCGGTAGTCTGGTGGATATAGAACGGCTTTTTGCCATGCATCCCCGGTCGCGCGGAGGACGACACTTTGGCGGACGCATCGTGCTCGATGGCCGCGGCCATGTCTTTCTCACCCTGGGCGATCGCGGAGATGAAGACCGCGCCCAGAAGCCCAACGACCACGCCGGTGCTGTGATCCGGCTACACGAAGACGGCCGTATTCCGCAGGACAACCCCTTTGTTGGCCAGACCGAGATTCCCTCCGAGATCTTCAGCCGGGGCCACCGAAATATCCAAGGTGCCGCGCTGCATCCAGGAACCGGCGAGCTCTGGGCCCACGAGCATGGCCCGCAGGGCGGTGACGAACTCAACATCGTGCGCGTGGGCCGCAACTACGGCTGGCCCACCATTACTTATGGCGTCAACTACGTCACGGGCACCCGCATTGGCGAGGGCCAAGCCAAGGCCGGACTCGAGCAGCCACTCCATATCTGGGTGCCGTCGATCGCGCCTTCGGGGCTCGCCTTCTATGAAGGGGAGGCTTTTCCGCAGTGGCAGGGAAGCCTCTTTGTCGGCGCCCTGCGCGGCCAGACCCTCGTGCGCCTGCGGCTTCAGGGCAGCCGTGTGGTGGGCGAAGAACGACTGCTCACCCAGCAGGTGGGACGCATTCGCGATGTACGGGTGGGTACGGATGGGCTGGTTTATTTACTCACCGACGACGCAGACGGCAGACTCCTAAGACTTGAGCCTCAGGCCTGACCCGCTGCGCCTGCACTGGCCCGGGCGGGCGCCCCCGTGGCGGCGTTGCCTGAGTGGTTTGTGGTTGTGGAAATCCACGGAGCTGCAATGGCCCAGCCCGACTGCTGCTGCCGCATAAAGAGTGCCTCAAGTACCTGGTGGGCTGACACGATGTCGCACCGAAACCCCACGGAGTCGGCCGCGCTTTCAAACACCCAAGACATCACACCGGCCTGGCAATTCAGGTGCACCGTGGCAACGAGCCCGAGGTTCTTGTTCTGTAGTCCAGGATCAAACTCTGGCGATGGCACCCCACTGCCCTTGGCCCGCAGATCGGCCACGCATTGTTCGTGCTGGGCCGCCGCCTGGTCCGGTGGAAGACCACCAGAGAGCAGGCCATAGGACTTTTGCAGAATGAGAGCCATAAACCGGCGAGTAATCCACATCCGCACATCGCCCTCGGCCGACGACAGACGAATCCATACCCGATCTTCAGAATCGCTATACCCGACCGTAAAGGTGCTGTACCACTGGGTTGGGGGAGAGGAAGGCGCAGGTTTATCCATAGCGGCTTAAGGTATCACACCGTATGGTGGCCCAATACACACCCGCCGCCACATCCACACGCAGCGGCGGCGCAGGTGGGCGGCAGGCTAGGCTAAGTAGTGCGCGGCAGGGGCGACGGCGCTAGCGGGGACAGGGCGCCGAGAACTCCACCACCAGGGTCTGGGGATACTCAAACCCCGCCCCGGTAAGCGAGTCGACGGTAAGGCTCAAGGCAGCCACAGCCGCACCCGCCCCAACCGCTGCCACCGTAGAGGCCGAGCCAACCGAGGTGACCGTCGACCCACCCCAGCCCCCCACGCCCACATTCACGACGTTGCCGTAGATGGGATTGGTGGCCGAGGAGCTAAAGATGCCGACAGCCGTGGCGCCATTGGCCGCGCGGCAGGCGACCCCGAGGTCCCCAAAGGACTTCTTCAGAGTCATAGACCCGGGCGTCTGCACATACCAGCGCCCCTTATCGTTTTCTAGGTTGCAGGCCACATGCGGCACCTGTCTTCCTTCGCAGGCCGCAAAGACGGTCACGGACTGGTGGTGCGAATCGATCACTGAGGCACACCCGGCCAAGGCGCAGCTGGAGAGTGCCAGCGCCATTCCTCGCAGACTTGATGCCATGCTAAAGACTCCCGTATGAGTTGTACGAGGCCAAAACCTGACCATCGCTTGTCGTGAGAATCGGACAGCCTGCAGAGAACTTGAGCGGACGAGGGATACGCAGAAGGAGGGGTCCCTCGGCATTGTCTGCAGTGGGCCCCTGGGAAAGAACCCCTGGCCGGGGAGAAATGATTTCGATCTCTTTTGAGGGGTATCGGATCACCCCGAATATCTCGAGCACCGCCACCACACCCGCCGCGACCCCGAAGACCAGTGAAAGCCGAAGGCTGGGGTGCAGAAGCCTCCAGCCACGGAAGACGGTTTTAAGAAGCCGAATAGTTGACATTCCCTGGTTTGTACATAACCATTAAAGTGTAGGAGAAATCGATGATTTATTTGGGCTTTGTTGTTCCGCAGCGCACCGTATAGATCAATAAAAATATTGGAAAATTCGTGAAACAAAAGCGTTACTTATCTATTGATGCGGAACTTAACGAACTCTTCGACTGGCAGCACAAGGCGCGTTTCATCGGTTACGTAGCACTTGCCGTCTTCCTTCTCCTAAACATTACCGTCTGGTCTGCAGAACTCATCCCTCAGCATGACATTCTGAAGTTTTTACTCATATCGGCACTTTTCTGCTTTGGGGGCTATGTACTGTACCGCCTGAACTTTCATCTTGAGCGGCTCGTGGTGCATACCCTGGTCATACGCAAAGAGCTCGTCGACCTCGAGGGTGCCTTGGAAGATAAGGAGGCAAACGACAGAGACGGCCCTATTGGCGCCAGGCCTCTCAGGGGCTCCACCAGCATGTCGGATCAGGTGAGTGCTACGAAATAGCCCGAGTCGCATCCCGTCGGCACAAATCTATCAACCATGGAAGCTTCTGCAGGGCCCTAGATACTGAACCCGTGCTTTTTCCGGGTCTACAGTCATGGTCTCGTCGACACATAGGACAGTTTTCGAAGCAACGAGATACTTTCGCATTACAAGTAAGTCGCCTTCTTTGCCTCGTACTCCTCCCGAGTCAAAACGCCCTTCTCATAGAGGGCATGGAGTTTCTCTAGCTGATCCAGATCGTTATGCGTCCCTCCAGATTTCGATACGGACAACGTGGAAGCCAAGACTCCAAGTTTCGCATTCTCCTCAGCGACGATCTTGTAGGTGAAAAAGGCATCCAGCAGCCACCAGACGCCCCAGATGGCTAGGAAGATATAGCCGATCAATAAGATCGCGGTCACAACACCAATGGCGAAAAGAATGAGTTGCGCCAGCCCCGTCTTCACTCGCCCTAGGTAAAGTCTGTGAACTCCAGCCCAGCCTAGAAACCACCAGAGCAGATAGGCAACGATTACATTTTTGCCTGTCAGATTGACTTGAATAGATGTTGTTTGCTCAGCCATGAGAGGTTCATCAGCGTATTTGGTTGGGATGGGCAATAAACTCTGGACCTTATTGCTGAAAACCTTGGGGGGATTTAAAAACACCTGGAGGATCAGGGCGTTATTGGTAGCGGGGGTAGGATTTGAACC
>JBDLQX010000065.1:0-23373 GCA_039800345.1 Pseudomonadota bacterium
GCTTCCTCCAGGCTGTCCACCTCCCCGATTAAAACCAGCGGAATAAACTTCTCTTCCTGCCAGAGTCGGTAACCAAAGTCGGCGCTCCCAACCGTAGGGGCGACAAAAAATCCCCGGTCTCGCGCATCGTCAGTCAGAACGGAGGCCCCCGTGTAGACCGTACCGTGGGCCCGCAAGTTGCGGGCGCAGGCCTGAAAGCGGTCATAGGCGGCCTGGTTAATCACAGGCCCCATCCAGTTCTCGCGTTGTGTCGGGTCGCCCACTGCAATCTTCTCAGTGGCTGCAACGAGTCGGTCACGCAAAGCCCTGGCAACAGAGCGCACAACATAGACGCGCGAGGTGGCAGAGCATTTTTGTCCTTGTAAACCAAAGGCTGACCGCGAGATGCCGAGGGCCGCCCGGTCAAGATCGGCCGACGCCGTCACCAAAACAGCATTCTTTCCGCCCATCTCGGCGATACAGGGACGAGGATAGGCGCCTGCGGCGAAATGACGGTAAAGACGTACTCCCACCTCATAAGACCCGGTAAAGGTAACGCCTGCAATTTGCGGATGGTCAATGAGCGCCTGTCCCACAGAACTTCCCGGACCAGTGAGCATATTGAGCACCCCTTCGGGTAGGCCCGCATCTTGAAACGCTTCTAGCAGCAACTGTCCGGATAAGGCGGTATCGCTGGCAACCTTAAACACCACGGTATTGCCCGCGACCAGGGCAGCGCCGATTGGCCCGCCCGCCAGTGCGAAAGGAAAGTTAAAAGGAGCGACCACCGCCCAGACACCGTAGGGGCGCAACACTGTGCGATTGGTGCTGGTAAAACCCGTAAGAGGGTCATTCGGCAGTTGTCGGTCGAAACCCTGGTGCTGCTCCATCTGATCGCAGTACCAATAGATGAGGTCGGCCGTTTCCTGAACTTCTCCTAGGGCCTCCATGCGATTCTTACCCACCTCTAAAGCAACCGCGGCGCTAATTGCGTAGACCCGCTGCTCAATAATTGCCGCCGCCTTACGCAATACTGAGACGCGATCCTGCCAGGCGATCGACCGCCAGGAGACCTGGGCAGTCGCTGCTGCGACGACGGCGCTGTGCACATCTTCGACAGAGGCGACGGCAAACCGACCGATAAGCCAGTCACGATTGATAGGAGAAGACACTGCGAAAGAGGCCTCGGTGCGAATAGACCGACCATTGATCCAGAGGCCATAGTCACGACCAAGTCGCTGGGCTTTGCAGTCCTGTAATGCCTGATCGAACTGCGCATGCAAGGCCGGCGGCGGATCAAACATCGTCGAATAGGTGAGCTTGAAATGCTGGTGGGGCGCAACAGCCTGATTCATGGTCTCTCTCCCGAAGAGTGTCTTGTTTTTGACTGCTACGATACTAACTAACAATCTTTTGGATCGCATTGCCATGTCATCACACGCCGCACTTTTTGCCCGCCTTGGCCTCTCTCTTCCTCTCCCCTCTGCCTCAGAGACGACATCAGAGACCTTTACCGTTCGAAGCCCAGTCGATGGGGCGACGCTTGCTAGCCTGCCATTGACCAGGCAAGACGCGCTGAGCCAGCAGATCGCCTTGGCCTCCGAGACCTTTAAGGCATGGTCTCTCGTACCCGCTCCGCAGAGGGGCGAGCTCGTACGACTGCTCGGCGAAACACTACGCGCGCACAAAGATGATCTCGCAACGCTCATAAGCCTTGAGGCAGGGAAGATTCCAAGCGAGGCCCGTGGGGAGGTGCAGGAAATGATCGATATCTGCGACTTCGCAGTTGGCCTTTCTCGGCAACTCTACGGTCTCACGATTGCATCGGAGCGGCCTGAGCACCGGATGATGGAGCAGTGGCTTCCCCTGGGGGTCGTTGGTGTGATTACCGCATTTAACTTTCCGGTAGCCGTCTGGGCCTGGAATGCGGCGCTCGCCCTGGTCTGCGGTAACACGCTGGTCTGGAAGCCGTCCGAGAAAACGCCACTAACCGCGTTGGCAACGCTGGCGCTGTTCTCTAAGGCCTGCGCTCAGCACCCGAGGGCTGCGGGCCTTGCCTCTGGGCTGCTTTCGGTAGTGCTCGGGCGGGCAGATATCGGCCGCTGCCTCGCAGAAGATCCAAGAGTGGCGCTGGTTTCGGCAACTGGAAGCTGTCGCATGGGCCAAGACCTTGCGCCTAGGGTCGCCGCGCGGTTTGGCAAAAGTCTGCTCGAACTCGGTGGCAACAACGCCGTACTCGTTGCACCCTCTGCCGACCTCGGTCTAGCGCTTCGCGGCATCGTCTTCGGCGCCTGGGGTACCGCGGGCCAACGTTGTACCACCACCCGTCGACTCATCGTCCATCGGTCGGTTCAGGCATCACTGGTGCAGTCGATTGAACGCGCGCGCACAAGCCTCCAAGTAGGAAGCCCCTTTGACAAAGGAACCCTGATCGGCCCACTGATTGACCAGCATGCCTTTGAGGCTATGCAGGCCGGCCTGGCGCGCGCCGCATCCGAAGGCGGAGTTGTACACGGTGGCCAACGCGCCTTGGCAGATCGTTTTCCCCAGGCCTGGTATGTCGAACCTGCGCTCGTGGTAATGCCGCACCAGACACCAGTCGTCTTTGAGGAAACCTTCGCGCCGATTCTGTACGTGATGGCCTATGACGATTTTGATTCGGCAATCGCCATGAACAACGCGGTGGCCCAGGGGCTCTCCTCAGCCCTCTTTACCCGCGATCTTCACGAGGCTGAGCGATTTGTATCGGCTTCGGGATCGGACTGTGGCATTGCGAATGTCAACCTCGGGACCTCAGGCGCAGAAATTGGCGGCGCATTTGGCGGAGAGAAACAAACCGGGGGCGGAAGAGAGTCTGGGTCAGACGCATGGAAGAACTACATGCGCAGGGCGACCAATACGATTAACTTTGGAAAGGACCTACCACTCGCGCAGGGGGTCACCTTTAGTCTTTAAAAAAACCAGACCGCCAAGTCTCGGATGAATGTTTACGGTCATAGTAACGAGCTATGAACCAGTAGATGGCGTCCCCTAGGGGATTCGAACCCCTGTACTCACCGTGAAAGGGTGATGTCCTAGGCCTCTAGACGAAGGGGACCTGATTGGACGTAAAACTCTTTCCTGTGAACCACAGGCCCAAAAGCCTGGTGGTGGAGCTAAGCGGGATCGAACCGCTGACCTCTTGCATGCCATGCAAGCGCTCTCCCAGCTGAGCTATAGCCCCACAGGACTGCCGTTGTTTGCGCACTACTAAACTGCAAATTCGGGCAAACGCGAACTTTAGAGGGTATTGAAGATTTTGTCCAGCGACGGCAGCAGGATCACGGGCCACCCCAAGGCTGCGTGCTAGCATCCCAGCATGCCTGCTCACCGTATCGACGGCCTTGCGCTCGCCGCCTCTATTCGCACCGAAGTCAAAGAAGAGGTGCAACGTCTGCTGCCGACGTACGGGCGCCCGCCGGGCCTCGCCGTCATTCTTGTTGGCGGGAACCCCGCCTCCCAGGTCTATGTCCGCAATAAGGTAAAGGCCTGCCATGAGGCTGGGCTGCACTCTGTCTTACTTCGACTTCCCCAAGAAACTAGCCAGTCGGGGCTACTCGCCGAAATCGACCGCCTCAACCAGGACCGCACGATTGACGGCATTCTGGTGCAGCTGCCGCTTCCGCCGCAGATTGATGATCATGTGATCATCCACGCGATTGCACCGGAAAAGGACGTGGACGGTTTTCATCCGCTCAATACCGGTGCTCTCATGTCAGGCAAACCGCGCTTTCGGCCCTGCACACCCTATGGGGTAATGAAAATGCTGGAGTCACTCAAGACACCGCTACGAGGCGCCGAGGCAGTGGTTGTTGGCGCAAGTAATATTGTGGGAAAGCCCCTTGCGCTTTTGCTCTTACAGGCCGGCGCAACCGTGACGCTTTGTAATAGTAAGACCGTAGCCTTGGCCGAGAAAACACGTCGTGCCGATGTGCTTGTGGCGGCAGTTGGTCGCCCCAAACTTATCCGCCCTGACATGGTGAAGCCCGGCGCCGTAGTCATTGATGTGGGCATCAACCGGCTGCCCTCCGGCGGACTGGTCGGAGATGTCGATTTCGATGCCGTGCTGCCGGTGGCCGGGGCGATTACCCCCGTTCCTGGCGGTGTTGGGCCCATGACAATCGCCATGCTGCTTGTGAATACCCTGGAATCTTTTCATGAACACACCCGCTGAAGGCTCCGCAATGACAGATCCTGCGACTGACCAGACCAACCCGCTGCTCGGCAGTTACCTCAACGCCGAGAGTCTGCCTCCGTACCATCTTCTGAAGCCCGAGCAGGTTGGCCCCGCCATCGATACCCTCATCGCGCAGGCGCAGGCCAGTCTCGCGCAGGTGGTAAACGAAACCACTCCAGCCACCTGGGCAGCGGTCATGGCCCCGCTGACGAGCGCCACAGAACGCCTCGGCCGCGCCTGGTCCGCTGTGCACCATATGGGTGGGGTCATGGACAGTCCCGAGTGGCGCGAGGCCACCAACAGCCGACTAGAGGCCGTCACACGCTTCTGGTCGTCTCTGGCGCAAGATCCAGGGCTCTATGCCAAATTCAAAGCGCTCGCCCAGGCGCCCGATGTCGTAGGACAGGCAGCCCGAGAAAAGGCAATCGCCAATAGCCTGCGCGACTTTAAGCTCGGCGGTGCAGAGCTTGCCTCTGATCAGCAGGCGTCATTTGCAGAAATGAGCACGCGCCTTGCAGGCCTGAACCAAAAGTTTTCTGAGCATCTGCTCGACAGTACCAATGCTAGCGTCATCATCGTCGATGAGGAGGCCCGTCTCGAAGGCATTCCGGAGCCCGTGCGTTCGGCTGCCAAAGCAGAGGCAGAAAGGCGTGGTCTCTCGGCCGCGGCCGTCTTTACCCTGCAGCAGCCCAGCCTCTTGCCCGTCCTGCAGTTCGCCACCGACCGGGCCTTACGTGAAGAAATTTATTCTAAGAATGCGCGTCGCGCCTCAGAGATCGCCGAAGAGGGGCCGAGCCATAACAACACGCCGGTGATGGGCGAAATCCTCGCCCTGCGTCAGGCCCAGGCCCAACTGCTGGGTTATCACAACGCCGCCCAGACCTCCTTAGCGGCCAAGATGGCCGATAGCCCTGAGACCGTCACTGCCTTCCTGCGTGACCTCGCCTTAAAGGCAAGAGCCAGCGCAGAAAAAGATCTCGCTGAACTTCGGGCCTTCGCACAGACCACCCTCGGGCTTCAGACCCTGCAGCCCTGGGACGTCTCCCATGCCAGTGAGAAGCTGCGCCAGGACCGGTACGCCTTCTCTGAAGAAGAGGTCCGGCAGTATTTCCCGTTGCCCAGTGTGCTCACGGGGCTCTTCACAGTGGTGAAGACCCTCTTTGGGGTGGAGATCCGGCCGTTGCTTGGGCTCGCCCCTGCCCCCATCTGGCACGAGGATGTCCAGGTCTTTGGGGTGCATCGCGGCGACGACACCGTGGGCCACCTCTACCTCGACCTCTATGCCCGATCCACCAAACGGGGCGGCGCCTGGATGGACGACAGCCGGGGCCGCAGACGTATCGGGGGCAGCCTGCAAAAACCCGTGGCCCTTCTTACCTGTAATTTTGCTGCGCCTACCCAGGGCAAACCGAGCACCCTCACCCACGACGATGTCATCACCCTATTCCATGAGTTCGGGCACGGGCTACACCATCTGCTGACACAGGTCGACGAGCTCGAGGTCTCGGGCATTAATGGTGTCGAATGGGATGCAGTGGAACTGCCCAGCCAGTTCATGGAGAACTTCTGTTGGGAGTGGGACACCCTAAAGCACATGACTGCGCATGTAGACACCGGTGCGCCCCTGCCCCGCAGCCTCTACGACCGCATGGTGGCCGCGAAGAACTTCCAAAGCGGACTCTTCATGCTGCGGCAGGTGGAGTTCTCCCTCTTCGATATGCGTATTCACGCGGAGCTTACCGCCCTCTCAGCAGAACAGCCCGATGCGGCAGGCAAGGCTATCGCGCAGGTGCTTGCCGAAGTACGGCAAGAGGTGGCGGTGCTGCAGCCGCCTGACTACAACCGGTTTGCCCAGAGCTTTGCCCATATTTTTGCGGGTGGCTATGCCGCAGGGTATTACAGTTATAAATGGGCTGAGGTGTTGTCTGCCGATGCCTATGCCGCCTTTGAAGAGGCCGGCCCGGCACAGTACAGCCAGGTGGGCGAGCGCTTCTGGCGCGAAATACTCTCGCGCGGAGGCTCACGTCCGGCCATGGAGTCTTTTCAGGCCTTTCGTGGTCGTACGCCCAAGCCCGATGCCCTATTGCGTCACAACGGTCTGGCAGAGGCGGCCTAAACCAAAGCGCATCTGCCGCTTGCCCTGTGACCTTAGGGGGAGATGACCTGAAGATCGCAAGCTGGAATGTCAATTCGCTGCGCGTGCGGCTGCCGCATCTCCAACGTTGGCTCGAAGACGCGCAGCCCGATCTCGTTGGGCTACAGGAAACCAAGACGGTCGACGAGAAATTTCCCGTCGAGGCCCTGTCTGCGGCCGGCTATCGGGTGGTCTTTTCGGGGCAGCCCACCTATAACGGGGTAGCGGTTCTCCTGCGTGAGGGGTCGTTCTCCCCAGAATTCGACTGGTCTGCCCAAGACCCCCGACTCCCCGACGACCAGAAGCGGATGATCGCAGTCACCGTCACACCGAAGACAGGTGGGCCCCCCTTACGATTCATGAATGTCTACATCCCCAACGGCTCGGACGTGGGCAGCGAAAAGTACGACTACAAACTACGCTGGCTCAAAGTACTTCAAGAGCGGGTTGCAGAGGAGCTCAAGGCCTTTCCGCATTTTGCCCTCGTGGGTGATTTCAACATCGCGCCAGATGACCGCGATGTGCATGACCCCGTCGCCTGGCACGAGAAGATCCTCTGCTCGACCCCGGAGCGTGAGGCGTTTCAGAGGCTTTTATCGCTCGGCCTCACCGACAGTTTTCGTCAACACTCCGAGGCGCCCGGACAGTTCTCCTGGTGGGACTACCGGCAGGGTGGTTTTCGCCGCGGACTCGGACTGCGTATCGATCATGTGCTGCTCTCTGCGGGTCTTGCCAGCCACTGCCAGGCCTGCGACATCCATGTCGCACCTCGGAAATGGGAGCAGCCCTCAGACCATGCACCGGTCGTGGCCTCGCTCTCCTCGAGCCTGTGGACGTCCTAAACCTCTTTCCCATTTCGGCATTTCTGGTCAGCTTTGCGGTCCACAGCCCTGGCAAGCGCCATGACCTATCTTTTAGCGCGACCCACCCAGTCTCTGCCCAAAGACAAGCAGCAGACACGGTCGTTACGCACAGACACCCGCCCCTTTTAGCGCGACTCCAGATCGAGCTCTGCGATCTTCCGCGTAATCGTGTTGCGGCCCACGCCCAGGAGTTGTGCAGCCTCAATACGACGGCCACGGGTAAAGGCAAGCGCCGTACCGTAGACGATCGTCTCAAAGTCCTTCTCCCAGCGTTCCATTTTGGCAGACTCCATGGACTCCCCATCCTTACTTGCCTGACGCAGCGCCCGCTCCAATTCGGTTTTCAGAATCAGTCGCCAGTCCGGGCTGCTAGATAAGCTTGTACTCGGGCTCACACCGGCCGCAGACTCCGGGCCTGAGGCACCCGAGGAACCCATCAAGCGGGCGGCTGTCGCCACCGGCAGGTGGGCTCCGGCGCTGTCATGCCCAGAATCTTGCATCACGTAGGGCTGGTCGGGTTGACGAATCTCCGGAGGTAGGTCTTGCAACTCTACCGTCTGACTCGGAGCCATGACGGTAAGCCAGTGACATAGATTCTCGAGTTGACGGACGTTCCCCGGAAAGGGATGGCTCTGCATCAATGCCAACGCGTCGGGGGCCAAGACTTTTGACTCAACGCCCAAAGACTTCGCCGACTTACGTAGAAAGAAATTCGCCAGCTCTGCGATATCTTCCTGGCGATCACGCAGCGGCGGTAGACGTAGCCGAATGACGTTGAGTCGATGGAACAGGTCTTCCCGAAAGCGGCCCTCACGCACCCGCTGTTCCAGGTTCTGGTGCGTGGCTGCGATGACCCGAACATTGGCCTTCAGGGGCTGATGGCCACCGACGCGATAGTAGTTGCCGTCTGACAATACCCGCAGCAGGCGTGTCTGCAGATCGATCGACATATCGCCAATCTCATCCAGAAAAAGCGTGCCTCCCTCGGCCTGTTCAAACCGGCCACGACGCAGCGACTGGGCCCCCGTAAAGGCGCCCCGCTCGTGACCAAACAATTCCGACTCCAGGAGGTCATGGGGAATCGCGGCCGTATTCAAGGCAACAAAAGGCATCGCAGCCCGTGGGCTATGACGGTGCAATGCACTGGCCACAAGCTCCTTTCCGGTGCCTGACTCCCCAGTAATGAGCACAGTGGCCGAGGACTGCGAAAGACGACCGATCGCGCGAAAGACCTCCTGCATGGCGGGTGCATGGCCCAGCATCTCAAGCTGCTCGGGCGAGGCGACTGTGCGGCCCGCCTCTGTAGGCATCGATTCGCGCACGGCCCGCTGTATGAGGGCGGTTGCCTCCTCCACATCAAAGGGCTTCGGAAGATACTCAAAGGCGCCCCCCTGAAACGCTGAGACCGCGCTATCAAGGTCAGAGAATCCCGTCATGATGATGACCGGCAGGTCAGGCAGCCGCGCTTTTACCTGCTCGAGCAAGGCGAGGCCCGAATCGCCGGGCATACGAATATCAGAGACCAAGACCTGCGGCGTATCGTCTTGCAATGCGCGCATCACCTCTTGGCTGTTCTGAAAGAGACGACACGGCATCTGTGCCCGAAACAAGGCCTTCTCAAGCACCCAACGAATCGAGGCATCATCATCGACAATCCATACCGGCTTCATCCGCAACCCTCCTTGACTATCCTTGCGCTGGCAGGGGTTCCCCCAGCGGCATCAAAATCAAAAACTCTGTACCTGTCATCTCAGAACGGCAGTCGATGACGCCTCCGTGCTGATGCACGATAGTCTGAGCAATAGTCAGACCAAGTCCATGGCCCTTAGGGTTTCCCGAGACCAGGGGATAAAAGATCTCCTCCCGTATCGACTCGGGGATGCCCGGCCCGTTGTCGCGAATCGACAACGACAACGCCAGCCGATAGCGGCGTCGGTGCAAGGTAACCTGCCGCGATACGCGCGTCTTCAGCCAGATACGACCACTGCCCTCCAGCGCCTGCGCGGCGTTACGTACGATGTTTAAGACCATCTGAATCAGCTGCTCTGAGTCGGCTTGTATATTCGGTAGGCTGGTGTCGTAGTCACGGGTGATCTCCAGGCCCTTAGGAAACTCCGAAAGCATGAGCCTGCGCACATGTTCAAGCACCTCATGAATGTTGACCGACGACTTCGAGAGACTCCGGCGCACCGGCGCCAGCATCTGATCCACCAATGCCTGGAGGCGGTCAGACTCTTTGATAATGACCTCGGTGTACTCCTTGAGAGCCCGGGTTGGAAGCTCCGCGTCTAAGAGTTGCGCGGCCCCGCGAATGCCACCTAAGGGGTTCTTTACCTCATGCCCGAGGTTACGCAGCAACGACTGATTCATCTGCATCAAGGCGGCCTGCCGCTCTTCACGGTCGATGCGCTGAAACGCATCGGGCTCCCGCAACTCAATCGTGGCGAGAATGCCAGGCTCTTCCACAATCGACACCGTAGTATCAAGACTGTTGGCGCCACGGCCCGCGAGCTGCCAGGCCATCTGCAGTCGCTTCACCGAAAACAAGCGTGCCCGGCATTCGGCAATCAGGCGGTCCACCTCAGCCCCACTGCCCGCTACCTCGCTGAGTCGATGGCCTGAAATAAGCGTCGCCGAGAATCCCAGAAGATTCTCGGCAGCCGCATTCAGGTGCACCAGACACCCCTCTTCATTAATGAGAAGAATGGCAGTGCTCAGAAGATCAAAGGCATCGTAGGACGGGTTTTTCATTGGCATCATCCGCCAGGGCGGGCTAAAAAAAAGGGGCGAAAACTCGCCCCTTTTCTGGCTCCGGTCTGCCAAGGCAGCGGGCACGCCCCTCGCCCTTTTAGAGCGAGTAGTACATGTCGAATTCCACCGGGTGGGTGGTCATACGGAATCGGGTTACCTCGTCCATCTTCAGATTGATGTAGGCATCAATCATCGAATCACTAAAGACACCGCCACGGGTGAGAAACTCGCGGTCTTTATCGAGGCAGTCAAGCGCCATGTCGAGCGAAGAGCAGACGGTAGGAATCTTCTTGTCTTCCTCGGGCGGCAGATCATAGAGATTCTTATCTGCAGCCTCACCGGGGTGAATCTTATTCATCACGCCGTCGAGGCCGGCCATCATCATGGCCGAGAAGGCAAGATAGGGGTTCGCGGTGGGATCCGGGAAACGCACTTCAATACGACGGCCCTTCGGATTGCTCACGTACGGAATACGAATCGATGCCGACCGGTTGCGTGCCGAATAGGCAAGCTTCACGGGCGCCTCGAATCCGGGTACAAGACGCTTGTAGCTGTTGGTGCCGGGATTGGTAATCGCGTTTAAGGCCCGGGCATGCTTGATGATGCCGCCGATGTAATAGAGGGCAAACTCCGAGAGACCGGCATAGCCGTTTCCTGCAAAAAGATTCTGGCCATCTTTCCAGACCGACTGGTGGCAGTGCATGCCAGAGCCGTTATCCCCAACGATAGGCTTGGGCATAAAGGTTGCGGTCTTGCCATAACTGGCCGCCACATTCATCACCACATACTTCAGAATTTGCGTCCAGTCTGCGCGACGGGTAAGCGTGGTGAACTTGGTTCCGATCTCGCACTGACCGGCACCCGCCACCTCATGGTGATGCACCTCTACGGGTACCCCCATCTGCTCGAGAATAAGGCACATCTCAGAGCGGATGTCCTGAAAGGAATCCACGGGAGGCACGGGAAAATAGCCTCCCTTGACCGCTGGGCGATGCGCCAGGTTGCCACCGTCGTACTCAATACCGGTGGACCAGCTAGCCTCTTCCGACTTGATCTTCACGCCACAGCCGGACATATCCACATTCCAGGTGACGCCATCAAAAATGAAAAACTCGGGCTCGGGGCCGAAGTAGACGGTATCGCCCACGCCGGAGGCCTTTAAGAAGGCCTCAGCCCGCTTGGCGATCGAGCGGGGGTCCATTTCGTAGCCTTTCCCATCAGACGGCTCCACCACGTCACAGGTGATGTTGAGCGTCGACTCTTCACGGAAAGGGTCGAGTACCGCTGTCTCGGGGTCAGGCATGAGCAACATGTCAGAGGCCTCGATGCCCTTCCAGCCTGCAATCGACGACCCATCAAACGCATGCCCCGACTCAAACTTGTCTTCCTCTACCGTGTGGGCCGGCACAGAAACGTGCTGTTCCTTGCCGCGTGTATCGGTAAAGCGAAAATCAACAAACTTAACCTCATTGTCTGAGATCATTTTCAAGACGTCTTTCGGGCTTGCCATAAACGCGGTCTCCTGAGTGAGAAGGGTTAGATGAAGTTGTTCGGGATGGTTAATGCAGAAACCGTGCCTACCGGAATCTGGCCATTTTCGGGTTTATTACGCCTTGGAATAGAGCAAAATGCACTATTACAGTGCAATTATGCACAATTATCGATAGGGACGCACGTCCTACAGGCAGAAACTACGCCGGCAAGAACATCGCCTGCAGCTCGTTTAAGAAATCAAGCCCGCGGGGCGTTGCGCGCCAGTAGCCATCCACCGTCGAAAGCAGGCCTCGGGCCTGCGCCTGTGCAATGCCTGCCAGCAGGTCTTCGGCGGGCCGTCCTGTGCGCTCCGTAAAGGCTACTACGGACACCCCCTCCACGAGCCGCAGCCCATTGAGCATGTATTCGAAGCCAAGATCTTTCGCCGCTACGATCTGGGTCTGGCGGTGACTCCCATCGGCTAGCGCCACAGCCTGCTGATACCCGTGAGGCTGTCGCAGACACCACTGCCTTACGATGCCCGACTCGGGAAGGCTCAGCTTGCTGTGGGCCCCCGCACCAATACCTAGGTAATCTCCAAACTGCCAGTAGTTGAGATTGTGTTGGCACCGCTGACCGAGGCGCGCATAGGCAGAGACCTCATAGCGTGAGAGGCCCGCCTTTTCTAGCGTCTCCAGTAATGCGGTCTGCATATCCCAAATCGTGTCCTCATCCGGCAGCACCGGCGGGCGCACCGCAAACAAGGTATTAGGTTCCAGGGTGAGTTGGTACAAAGACAGATGACCCACGCCCAGGCGCAGCGCCTGCGTGAGGTCTGCATGGGCCTTCTCGAGCGTCTGTTCAGGCAGGCCATACATCAGGTCGAGGTTGACCCGATCAAAAACAGCCACGGCCCCCTCCACCGCTGCAATCGCCTGGTCTGCGGCGTGCATACGCCCCAGCGCCTGCAGGCTCGGGCCATCAAAAGACTGCACCCCCACAGAGACCCGCGTAACGCCTGCCTGCTTATACGCGAGCCAGTCGGCCGACTCCTCGCGAACCGCAGCCGGATTAGCCTCTAGGGTCACCTCTGCCATCGGCGCAAGCCGCAGCCGTGCGCGCACCGCTACCAGCAGTCGGTCAATCTGCGCAGGCACAAAGAGATTGGGCGTACCACCCCCGATAAAAATCGACTGCACGGTGCGGCCCCAGACCTGGGGCAGCGACTGCTCGATGTCTGCAACCAGGCTCTCCACATAGTCCTGAGCAGGTACCTCCCCCCGCAGTTCATGCGAATTGAAATCGCAATACGGGCACTTACGCAGACACCAGGGGAGGTGAATATAAAGACTCAACGGGGGAGGGACCGCAGGCACAGAGAGGGTGGGCGCTGCCGGCGCCTGCCCTGGCTGTTCGGGCCCCGCACGCCCAGGGCGAGAAGGGCGATGAAGCCGAACCTCAGCCACCATAGGCCTGTCGGTACGAGGTGAGAAACTCGCGCATCGCCATGCCGCGATGGCCTCGTACGTCCTTCTCCGCCGACGACATCTCTGCAGCGGTCTGCCGACACGATGGATCAACAAAGACACAGTCGTATCCGAAGCCGCCTGTGCCTGCAGGCGCCGTCGCAACGCGCCCCTTCCAAAAGCCAACCCCAGATATCGGCGTAGGGTCGTCTGGCTGACGTACAAAACAGAGAACGGCCACAAACCGCGCTGTGCGGGCGGCATCAGCGACTCCCTCCATGCTGTGTAAAAGCCACTGCCAATTCTGTGCATCTACCGAGAGGCCTGCCCCAAACGTAGACTCAGCGGCCCCCGACGATTGCGCATCCCCAAAAAAACGGGCGGACCGCACCCCTGGCGCCCCGTCTAGGGCATCAACGACGAGGCCCGAGTCATCGGCAAGCGCAGGCAATCCGGTGCAACGGCTCGCATGTCGCGCCTTCTCAAGCGCATTCTCTAAAAAAGTGCCAAACGGCTCCTCACAGGGCGCCACGCCCAAGGCCGACTGCGCCACCAGGTCTACCCCGAGATCTGTCAGCAGGCGCCGCATCTCCACGAGCTTTCCAGCGTTGCCGCTGGCCAATACCCAGCGGGGGGCGCTACGGTCCTGCGCCCATGGCCTCGTCGCTACGCCCATCTGCTGTCCCGCCCTCGCCCGCACTAGCCCTCAGACTGGGCCTCAAGGCGGCCCGGCTCCTGCATCAAGACCCTCTGCAGCCCGTGTAGACGAGAGATACCCCGGGCCGCGAGGTCAATCATTACGCTGAGTTCTTCGCGGGTAAACGGCGCACCCTCGGCGGTTCCCTGCAGCTCGATGAATCCACCGGAGCCCAGCATGGCGATATTCATATCGGTCTCACAGCCAGAGTCTTCGGCGTAGTCAAGATCCAAGAGGGCCACCCCCTGCACAATACCCACCGAAACCGCTGCCACCGGCTCACGAAAGGCCGACCGAATCAGGGCCCCAGCCTCCTCAGTCGACTGACGGTCGGCCAAGGTGGTCAGCGCATCAAAGACGGCCAAACACGCGCCTGTCACGCTCGCCGTTCGCGTTCCCCCATCGGCCTGCAAGACGTCACAGTCCACGGTGATTGTTCTTTCTCCCAGGGCCTTGAGGTCCACCACCGACCGCAGACATCGGCCAATCAGGCGTTGAATCTCCAAGGTACGACCCGACTGCTTTCCACGGGCTGCCTCGCGGTCAGTTCGGGTATGGGTGGCCCGCGGCAGCATGCCGTACTCTGCTGTCACCCAGCCCTGTCCGACACCACGTAAAAACCCAGGCACCTTCTCCTCTACCGAGGCCGTGCAGAGCACGCGGGTCTGACCAAAGGACACCAGCACGGCCCCTTCCGCATGGCAGGTGTAACGGCGGTGCAGATGCACGGGACGCAGCTGATTCGCCGCCCGCTGCGCGACACGCTCTCCCCGTCGTGTGGAATTCTCAGACATCGCGACTCCTTGTTTATTGATCCATGATGAGAGTCCGTACAATACCGTGTCTATGACTGTTAGCAGCATGACCGGTTTCGGTTCCGCCCAGATGTCCTGCCCGCTTGGCCTTGTGCAGGTCGACATCCGCTCGGTGAATAACCGCTTTTTTGAACTCAGCCTGCGCCTGCCAGACGATCTGCGCAGCCTTGAGCCCCTACTACGTGATCGGCTCTCTCGACTTCTGCCTCGGGGCAAGGTCGAAGTGCGTATCTCTATTCTGCGTGAATCGATGGCCACCCAGGCGCTCCCCGCAATGCACCGAGAGACCCTCGAGGGGCTTCTTGCCCTGCAGTCGCAGCTCGAACAGGCCAACCCCGGTGCCATTCGGCCCTGGGGTATGGCAGAACTCCTTGCCTTTCCCGGCGTGCTCCAGCCCTCCCCTTCGCTTGCCGATGACAGCAGCCACGAGCCAGTCATGGCTGTCTTTGAGTCGGCCCTTCAGGGGCTTGAGGCCTCACGCCAGGCAGAGGGCCAAAAGCTTGCTACCGTGATTCAAGAACGACTGCAGAGCCTCGAGGGCCTGCGACAGCAGGCTGCAGCGCTGCTGCCCGAGGCGCTTGAGGCGCAGCGACAGAAAATCCAGGCACGGCTTCAAGAGGCCTTCAGTCAGGGGGCCAGTCCAGAGATCCATCGCCAAGACCTGGCGGCCCTCATCGCAGACCGAATTCAACAAGAAGCTCATGCGGCCGCTAGCCGCGCAGACATTGCCGAAGAGATCGACCGGCTGCGGGCCCACTTCGAGTCTATGACACAGACCCTGGCCCGTCCCAGTGACCAGCCGCAGGGAAAACGCCTCGACTTTCTCTGCCAAGAACTGCACCGGGAGGCCAACACCCTGGGCGCAAAATCAGCAAGTATTGGTCTGACGCAGATCTCCATGGAAATGAAGCTCACCATCGAGCAGATCCGCGAGCAGGTACAAAACATCCAATGACCGCGCATGTACCGGAGCCGCAGAATCAAAGCGGCCATCTAATCATCATCGCGGCACCCTCCGGAGCGGGAAAGACAAGCTTAGTGCGGGCCCTCTTAGACGATCCGGGCCTGTCCCTCGCCCTTTCGGTGTCTACCACCACGCGCCCACCACGGCCCGGGGAGGTCAATGGACGAGAATACTTTTTTACCAGCGAGGCCGACTTCCTATCTCGCAAGGCCCAAGGGGAGTTCCTTGAGTGGGCCCATGTGCACGGGAACTACTACGGCACCTCGCGGGCCTGGATTCAGGCGCAGTGCGCACAAGGTCAGGCTGTGCTCTTAGAAATCGATTGGCAGGGCGCTCGACAGATTCGGCAGAGCTTTCCCAGAGAGGCCCTATGCAGCATTTTTATTCTGCCGCCCTCCCTTGAAACACTTCGGCAGCGACTGCAGGGTCGGGGCCAAGACAGCGAAGCGGTGATTGAGCGGCGTATTCAGGCGGCAGAAGAAGAAATTTCTCATGCCGGAGAATTCGATCATGTTATTATGAATCAAGAATTTACGAAGGCTTTGACGGAACTCAAAGCAATCGTCTGGTCGGCACTCTCGCCACACAACTAAAGGACTCCTCTCATGGCCCGTATCACCGTAGAAGACTGCCTCGAAAAGGTGCCTAACCGTTTCGAGCTCACACTCGCTGCCACCTACCGCGCGCGGCAGCTCGCGCAAGGCGCAACAGCCAAGGTAGACTCCCGCGACAAGCCCACTGTGGTCGCTCTGCGCGAAATCGCCTCCGGCCTTATCGGCAGAGAGATGCTGCGCAAGGTTCCCATGTAGGCCTGCATGGCGAGCCCTTGCGCCTGATTCCGTTAGTCCGTCAACGGAGCGTCCATGGCCACAGTACTCGCCCCCGGTAGTTCCCTGCCCCCCGCCGCGGCAGGCGTTATTTCGGTATCTCCGCTACTTGAGCGCGCAGACTACCTCACTGTAGAAGACCAGGCCCGTCTCGTAGAGGCCTTTCGGTTTGCTGATGCAGCCCACCTTGGGCAGTCGCGTCAGTCGGGTGAGGCCTACATCTCACATCCGCTGGCCGTAGCAGAGGTCTGTACCCAGTGGCATCTGGATGCCGATGCACTCATTGCCGCCCTGCTACACGACACCGTCGAAGACTGTGGTGTCACCCGCGTACAGATCGCCGAGCAGTTCGGATCAACCGTGGCCATGCTCGTCGAAGGCCTCACCAAACTTGAGAAGGTGAGCTTCCGCGACCGAGAAGAGGCGCAGGCGGAAAACTTCCGAAAAATGCTCCTCTCCATGGCCGACGATGTGCGGGTCATTCTAATTAAGCTTGCTGATCGCCTGCACAATATGCGCACACTGTCGGCAACCTCGGCAGCCAAGCGCGCGCGGGTGGCCCGAGAGACCCTTGAGATTTATGCGCCGATTGCCCATCGACTCGGACTCAATGAGATCTTTCGAGAGTTCGAAGATCTCTGTTTCGCAGGCCTCTATCCCAAGCGCGCATCGGTACTTCAGAAGGCGCTCAAGGCCGCCCGCGGAAACCGCAAAGAAATTCTTAGTAAGCTCGAAACCCAGATCCGCGAGCAGTTGCCCCACTTTGGTCTTCAGGCAGAAGTCAGCGGCCGCACCAAGAGCCTGTATTCGATCTATCTGAAGATGAAGGAAAAGCGGTTGAGCTTCGCCGAGGTCCTCGACATCTATGGATTTCGTGTCTATGTGCCCACGATTCCAGAGTGCTATGTCGCGCTAGGTGCGTTACACGCGCTCTTTAAGCCTGTACCCGGCAAGTTCAAAGACTATATTGCGCTGCCCAAATCCAACGGCTATCAGTCTCTCCACACCGTTGTCGTAGGCCCGCATGGTGCCCCCTTAGAATTTCAGCTCCGCACCCACCAGATGCACCAGATGGCAGAGGCCGGCGTGGCAGCCCACTGGCTCTACAAAGAGCAAACCGCCTCGGTAACGCCCTTACAGCGAAAGGCCCACGAGTGGATGCAGTCTCTGCTGTCGGTGCAGTCGCGGGATCCGAAAGACTTTCTCGACCATATCAAGATCGACCTCTTCCCCGATGTCATCTATGTCTTCACGCCCACCGGTGAAATCCGCGAGCTGCCCAAGGGCTCCACACCCGTTGACTTTGCCTACATGGTGCACACCGATGTGGGCAACCAATGCACGGGAACCATGATCAACAATGAGGTCAAGCCGCTCGATACCGAGCTGCGCAATGGCGATGTCGTGCGGGTAGTCACCCAGCCCACCGCCACACCGCATCCTGGATGGCTCGGGTTTGTGCGTACCGCCCGTGCACGGTCTCAGATTCGATACAACCTCAAAACCAGCACACGTGAGCGGGCAGTGGCCTTCGGCCGTCGACTGCTTGATACCGCACTCAAGGCGCTGGGTAGCCCTGGGGTCGACGACCCGAGCCTCAACTGGTCTCAGTTCTTCCATGAGATTCCGGCCAACGACCGGGAAGGCTTGCTCGAGGCCATCGGGCTTGGGCACCTTCTGGCCAATGTGGCCGCCCGCAGGCTTCTGCCTGGCCCTGCAGGAAGCGAACCCGAAGGGCAGCCACGGGCCCGCAGACTATCGCCTGCGGCGGAGCAGGCCCTGCGCCTGTCCATGGAGCATCTCACCGCGCAGCAAGATCTGGGTATCACCGTGAATGGCTCTGAGGGTACCGCCGTGCAATATGCCGCCTGCTGCCATCCGATTGCAGGTGATAACTCCTGGGGCTATATGCGCGGCGGTGCGGGCCTACTGATTCACCGCGCAAGCTGCGGCTATGCGCGACGACAGCGGCCGAAGGATCCGAATCGATGGGCCGACATTATCTGGGGCGACCCGATCTACCGCACCTTTGAGACCCATTTGCATGTAGATGTCAAAGACGCACCCGGCGCCTTGGCCAAGGTGGCAGGGGCTATTTCCGCCTCCGACGCCAACATCATCGATCTCACCATCGAGCGCCGTGGCGGCGGATTCTCTACGCTGAAGGTAGTACTCGAAGTCCGCGGCCGCGACCACCTTGCAGACGTACTGCGGCGCGTACGCCTAACGGCTTCCGTGAATCGTGCGACTCGGCTCCTTCGACATAGCGCGAAAGACGCCACCTACTAGCCTGCCTGCCTAGGGCCCGCGAGGCGCGACACGAGACGCCCCAAGAG
Source organism: Pseudomonadota bacterium (assembly GCA_039800345.1). Taxonomy (GTDB): domain Bacteria; phylum Pseudomonadota; class Gammaproteobacteria; order Burkholderiales; family Burkholderiaceae_A; genus Hahnella. The sequence continues at coordinate 18,522 of JBDLQX010000065.1, forward strand.
AGACCTCACTAGCAGCCTGCAATTGTCATCCGATCGATAAGCACCGACCCCATAGTCTTATTTCCGCGGTTCAGCGTATCCCCCCCGACCGCTACGAGACCGCGATACATCTCTCGCAGATTCCCGGCAATGGTGATCTCCTCTACCGGATACTGAATCTCGCCCTTCTCGACCCAGTAACCAAAGGCCCCACGGGAATAATCACCCGTAATGCCGTTGACCCCTTGGCCCATCACTTCGGTGACGAGCAGTCCACGATCCATCAGTCGAAGCAGTCCCTTCAAGCCATCAGCCGGCGGCTTCTTGTCACTCACTAGGCTTAAGTTATGGGAGCCACCTGCGTTCCCGGTGGTGGGCATGCCCAACTTGCGTGCAGAGTAGGTCGACAAAAAATACCCACCCACCAAGCCATGATCGATCACCCGTCGCGACTGCACCCGCACGCCCTCGTCATCAAATGGAGTACTGCCGCTTGCGCCGGGAATAAACGGGTCTTCGATCAGGCTAATGTCTTGCGGAAGAATCTGCTGGCCAAGGCTATCTAACAAGAAACTTGCTTTGCGATAGAGGGCCGACCCGGAGAGTGCCTGCACCAAGGCGCCCAAGAGCCCCACCGCCACCGGGGCCTCAAAGACCACAGGAACCTGCTGGGTCGAGACCCGCTGTGCGCCAAGGCGCGACAGCGCCCGCTGCGCCGCGTACCGCCCAATCTCCGCGGGTGCGGCCAAGGCTGTAGGGTCTCTGCTGGTGGTGTACCAGTCGTCCCGCTGCATCACCGACTTCTCCTGCGCGATGGGCGCCACCGAGAGAAAATGTCGGCTGTACGGGTAGCCTCCCATAAACCCACGGCTATTGGCCGAGCAGAACTGTCCGTGACTCGCAGACACACTGGCGCCATCCGAGTTACGAATACGACGATCCACTGCGCGGGCAGCAGCCTCTGCCTCTTTGGCCATGTCGGTGGCCTCTTTCGGACTCACCGACCAGGCATGAAACAGATCAAGATCCGCATGGGGGCCACGGGCAATATCACTGGCCTCAGGAAGGCCGGCAAAGGGATCTTCAGCGGTGTATTTCGCGATATCGATCGCCTTCTTCACCGCATCGTGCAGTGCGCGGTCAGAGAGGTCTGACGTGGTCGCATGGCCCCGACGTTGACCGAGATAGACCGAAACGCTGGCCCCACGGTCGCGGGTATGTTCGAGTGTTTCCAAGGCGCCCATGCGTACCGTGACCGAGAGCCCCGAGCTCTCCGAGACCTCGGTAGACGCATCGGTAGCACCCAGTTCTTTGGCCATCTGGAGCATCTTGTGGTTGAGCGCCTCGAGGCCCTGGGCGTCGTAAAAAAAAGGGGTGGAGCCCGTACGTGTCGTTTTCATGGGATCAGATCTTACCCGTAACGCTCCCCGCCCACCTACAGATCTGGGCAATAATTCGGGGCATGAACTCCTCTTCCCGTCCTGCCCGTTTTGGTCTTGTTTCCATTAGCGATCGCGCCAGCCAAGGCGTCTACGAAGATGAAGGACTTCCTGGCCTGAAATCCTGGCTCGGCAAGGCCCTGATCAGCCCATGGGAAAGTATCGATAGGCTGATTCCCGACGAGCGCCCGATCATCGCCCAGACCCTTATTGACCTCGTCGACAGCCATGGCTGCGACCTGGTATTCACAACCGGCGGTACGGGGCCTGCGCCACGCGATGTCACCCCCGAGGCGACGCTCGATGTCGCCGATCGTGAACTCCCTGGTTTTGGCGAACAAATGCGGCAGATCTCTCTGGCCTTTGTGCCCACGGCGATTCTCTCGCGGCAGACCGCTGTGATTCGTGGAAAGTCGCTGATCGTGAACCTGCCCGGCAGACCCCGATCGATTCAAGAGACGCTAGAAGGCCTGCGCGACCCAGAGACTGGCGCAATCAAAGTGTCCGGACTTTTTGCCGCGATTCCGTATGGCCTGGAACTTATCGGCGGCCCCAGCCTGCTGACCAACGAGACGGTCTGTAAGGCGTTTCGTCCGAAGAAATAAGCTGGCCCCCTCAGGAGAAATCAAAGCTCTGCTGGGCGGCGGTAGACGCTGCCCCTCCGTCATCACGCGCAGTCTGCGTCGGGTCAACAGCGACACGCTTCACCCGCAGACGCCGAGGCGGTTGATCACGGCCCGGATTACGACTGCCATGCTTCTGAAAGGTTCCGGGGCTGCTCATCTGCCGCCGATACCCCACACCCCGGCCCTGCAGAAAGGTCTTCAGAAGCCTGAGCCCCTGCGCGCGCCCACCAGCCTGCCTCCCGGGGCAGCTGTCTGTTTCGGCTATATCTCTCCAGGGGGAGAGGCTGTCCGCACGCAGCTGCTGCGGAATCTCGCGAAGGTTTTCCACCACCCGCTGAGAGAGCATTTCCAAGCGCGGCACTGCGAGCGCCTCGTTTGTCATGCGGCGATCCCAAATCTCCGACCAGTGGTCTCTATTCTTTAGACCCCGTACGACATTATTCTGGGGAAGCTCTCGCCAGACCACGCAGCTGCGGCGCGCCCATGCAGCAACCCGTTTGTCTCTCTCGAAACTCGGTGCATTCCCGGTCTCCTCGTGGCTCCAGAGATCGAATATACCGACCGCAGAGCGCAATGCTTCCAGAAGATCGGGCATCTCGCCTCTGAGAAAAAGCACCGCCAGAGAGGCACGATCGGCCTCAGCGCGAAAACTCTCTAGCGACTCCGCATAAAAGGCTGCCTGACGCCCGCTAGCATCGGGATAGGCCCAGAGCGATGGCTCATAGACCACCAGGCCCAAAACCGGACCGCATGCTGTAGCGGCCGACAGCGCCGGATGGTCCTCGAGACGGATATCGCGCTTGAACCAGACAACCTGCAACCGTGACATCAGCCCTTCCTTTATTCGCTAAAAACATATCCATCCATCGCCAACACCGTCTCTGCCACACCCCGATAAAACGCCTGTGCCTGAGCCGCTCAGCCTGCTGCACCCAACATGCAGCACCCTACTTGGCCCAAGGCCGCGTGAAACAAGTACTCAAGGAGTTTGAATCAGAGCCACTCGGTATCTATGCGGTACTCCCGAGTAATCGGTATATCCCGCATCGGGTGAGTGCACTGATTGAGCACATCGTCGATGTGCTCAGGCGCAAGAACTCCTAATGTTTATGATGACCTCCATGCCCTCCCGACATGGCCCCAGGCTTCTGTACCGTCACCATCATCTCCAATTCGCCGGCATTCTGAAACCGTACGGTCACCGAAAAACGATCCCCTTCCTTAAGCGGCTGCCTCAGATTGATGAGCATCAGATGGTAGGCATCTGCCTTACCTTGCTGAAACGACGGGCCGTCGCCCGGGGGCAGCAGAACCTCTGGTACTTCGCGCATACGCATCATGCTGCCGTTCATCACCATACGATGCAGCTCCACACGCTCGGCGACTGCCGACCGGGCAGAGATCATCTTGTCGGCTGCAGCCCCGGTATTGCGAATCGATTGAAAGAAGACCGCTCCCGTCTTGATTCCCTCAGGCCGGGCCGGCGCTACAGGCTGAGTCACCTGAATATCTTTCACAGTGAACACCGCCTCAGCGGCGACACTGCCCAGAGAGGCTACCGCCAGGGTTGCAGAGACCAACAACTGCTGAATTCGCGTGATGGGGATCATGATCATTTCCGATAGGTATATGTCGCAGAGCGACGCGCTTTGTTGGTCTCTCGCGAGCCGCCGGCGTGCGGGTAAAATTTTACCCGAATGACTAATCTAGACGCCCTTACGTTATCGCAGACCGTGCAGGCCATCACCGGCCAGCCCATATCGCCTCGTGCCCTGCTTCTGGCCTCAGAGATCGGTGTCGCAGAGACGCTGCCAACGTGTGTTGCTCTCAGACTAAAAATTGCGCGCATGCTACGGGCCAACAGCATTCGTTATACGGAGGGCACGCTCCTGCAGTCTGCACTGACCGATCGGGCGGACCATATCTTCTCCGGGGCTCCCTCCCATCTCATCGACCAGATGCTTGCCGACCTACCGGCCAATCGCCTCTATGCCCGACTCCAGGCCGGACTTTCCTGTCATGTCGTCATTGATGGCCACAACCTGGTCTTTCGTCTCTCCGTGCTCTTTCGGCACCTCTTTGATAACGGCCGGCCTGGTAGCGCCGCCAAGGGCCTACTGATAGAAAGGCTAAGCGGTCAGATCGGACGGGCGGGGGGTCTTCAGATTGCCCTCTGGTTCGATGGTGCCCTTGCCGCCGTAGAGACCCCCCACCCCCAACTAACCGTTCGATACTCGGGGGGCACAGGACCCGATCGGGCGGACCGCGAAATTATTGCTTACATACGAACGCAGGTTCCCGTCTCGCCCTGCCCGGTATTCTTAGTCACCGACGACATCGACGAGGCACGGCGTGCGACCAAGCTGGGCGCTCAGGTAGTTCCATGCGGGGAATTCCGCCGCATGGTGGCAGATGACGCGCGCCCCCCTACCGCCACCTAGCTATTAACCTTCGTCAAACACAAACCGAAAAGCGGCACCCTCTGACCGGATCCGCCCGACGCCGGGGCTAGGAAAGTGGGCAGGCGCAATAAGGGTCTCGGTATCGGCATAGGTCTGCAGAAACCGAATCCGGGTCTCACGAGATGCCGCTGCATCGGCACAAAACCGGGTGCTCCATTGGGGGTAGGTGCACTGCAGAACCGTATGCAGAATATCTCCAGCAATTACCAGAAGGTCTGACCTGCGCCCGACCTCCACACAGACATGTCCCGGGGAATGACCGGGCGTGGGCAGAAGACGAATCTCTGGGTTAATGCGGTGATCCATCTCCACCACATCGGCAAGCCCTGCCTCAAAGATCGGAAGG
>JBDLQX010000066.1:0-15450 GCA_039800345.1 Pseudomonadota bacterium
ATCCCCCTGCAGTCCTCCACCCCACCACGTATTCGCAATAGTCTGCTGGTCTACAACCCTAAGGGAGAGTCGGTGGCCTGCTATGACAAGCTGCACCTCTTTTCCTTTCAGAATGGGCAGGAACAGTACGACGAGTCTCGTACCATCGCGGCGGGCAGCAGGCCTGTGGCCTGCGACACCGTAGCTGGCCGCACCGGGCTCTCGGTCTGCTATGACATCCGGTTTCCCGAACTCTATCGGTCGATGGCCTCCGAACAACCGCTTGACCTCATTCTGGTGCCTGCGGCCTTCACCGCAACCACCGGCCAGGCCCACTGGGAGGTGCTGCTGCGCACCCGGGCCATCGAAAATCAGTGCTGGCTCTTGGCCAGTGCCCAGGGTGGTCTACACGACAACGGACGCAGAACCTGGGGCCAGAGCATGGTGATTGACCCCTGGGGTCGTGTGGTCAGTCAGGTCAAAGAGGGCGAGGGGGTGGCGATTGCCGACCTCAATCCCGCCCAGACCGCCGAAGTTCGCCTAAACTTGCCAGCATTGGCGCACCGACGTCTCGGTGCCTAGTCCAACCACCATCGCCCCTTTTTCTCTGTAGGCACACCATGACACCAGCTGACTCTGCCATTGCCGCACTCGGGACTGCCCATCGCCTGCTGCTCGAGCCCCATGGGCTCACCGAGTCCATGCTGCTTGAGGCCATTTCCGAGATCCACGCCCATCGCGTGGACTACTGTGATCTGTATTTTCAATACAGCCGATCCGAGGCCTGGAGTCTCGACGAAGGGATCGTCAAATCCGGAAGTTTCTCTATCGATCAGGGCGTTGGGGTGCGGGCCATTGCAGGCGAAAAAACCGCCTTTGCCTATAGCGATACCTTGAGCCCGGGGGCGCTACGAGAGGCCGCCCACACCACCCGCGCCATCGCACGGGCCGGCGGTGGCCGGTCGGGGGTCCGCGTGGGTGATCAACTGAAAAAAGTTCACCAGGCCCGCCATGTCTTTGCAAGCCCCCGAGACAGCCTCTATGGCACGGATGATCCGCTGTCGGTCTTGGCGGCCGAAGACAAGGTGGCCCTGCTGCACGAAGTCGACCGCATCGCACGCGCCGAAGATCCCCGTGTGATCCAGGTGATGGCCTCCCTGGCGGGCGAGTATGAGGTCGTTCTCATCGCCCGCAGTGATGGCCGTATCGCCGCCGACATTCGGCCCCTCGTACGGTTATCGGTCAATGTCATCGTGGAAGAAAAGGGTCGACGCGAGCAGGGCAGTAGTGGTGGTGGTGGGCGCACCAGCCTGCAGACCTTCACCCCCGAGATGCTCACCCGCTATAGCCGTGAAGCCGTGCGGCAGGCCCTGGTGAATCTCGCCTCGCAGGCGGCGCCCGCGGGGGTTATGCCCGTGGTGCTGGGGCCTGGATGGCCAGGCGTGCTGCTACACGAGGCCGTGGGCCATGGACTCGAAGGCGACTTCAACCGCAAGGGCTCTTCTGCTTTTAGCGGCCGTATCGGAGAGCGCGTAGCCGCCCCCGGCGTTACGGTGATTGACGATGGCAGCATTCCCGATCGCCGCGGCTCACTCAATATCGACGATGAGGCCAACCCCACACAGCGCACGGTGCTCATCGAAGACGGTGTGCTGGTGGGCTACCTGCAAGACAGTCTCAATGCCCGACTCATGGGCGTACCCGTGACCGGCAACGGCAGGCGGGAGTCGTATGCCCATCTCACCATGCCCCGTATGACCAACACCTTTATGTTGGCAGGCAAGGAAGACCCCCAAGAGATCGTCGCCTCGCTCGATCGGGGGCTCTATGCCGTGAACTTTGGTGGCGGTCAGGTCGACATCACCAGCGGCAAGTTTGTCTTCACCGCCTCGGAGGCCTACTGGGTAGAGGGCGGAAAAATTCAGTATCCCGTCAAGGGGGCCACCATCATTGGCAATGGGCCCGATGCCCTCACCCGAGTGACACGTATTGGCAACGACCTGGCGCTCGATTCCGGTGTCGGTACCTGCGGCAAAGAAGGCCAGAGCGTGCCGGTGGGCGTGGGTCAGCCCACGCTGCGTATCGAAGGCCTCACGGTTGGTGGAACAGGCGGCTAACGGCGGGGGGGCGGTACCTTCGTAAGCCGCAACTCCGCCGCCCGCGCATGGGCGGGAAGGTTCTCGCCCCAGGCGAGTTCGGCGGCCACAGGCCCGAGGGCCTGGGCCCCCTCTGCCGAGATCTGGATCAGGCTCGTGCGCTTTTGAAAGTCGTAGACCCCCAGCGGTGAAGAAAAGCGCGCGCTGCGCATGGTGGGCAGCACATGGTTGGGCCCTGCACAGTAATCTCCGAGCGACTCCGACGCATAGCGCCCCATAAAGATAGCGCCGGCATGGCGAATCTTGCCTGCCCAGTGCTCGGGCGTATCGGTCGATACCTCTAGGTGTTCGGGCGCAATCCAGGAGGCAATCGCACAGGCCTCGTCGAGATCGCACACCTGGACAAAGACGCCACGATGTCTGAGGGAGGCCTCAATGACGGCCCGTCGGGGCATGCTGGGCAGGAGTCGGTCGATGGCGGCAGCCACCTCGGCGATATGCCCGGGGTCGGGCGTCAAGAGTATCGACTGGGCCATCTCATCGTGTTCGGCCTGAGAAAATAGGTCCATGGCAATCCAGTCAGCGGGTGTCTTGCCATCGGAGATCACCAGAATCTCTGAGGGCCCCGCGATCATGTCGATCCCCACACGACCAAAGACCTGGCGCTTGGCCTCCGCGACATAGGCATTGCCTGGGCCCACGATCTTATCGACCGCGGGAATCGTCTCGGTGCCAAAGGCCAAGGCGGCTACCGCCTGGGCCCCGCCAACGGTAAAGACCCGATCGACGCCTGCCAAGTGGGCGGCGGCGAGTACGAGCCCATTGCGCTCCCCCTGTGGTGTAGGCACCACCATCACGATCTCTGCAACACCCGCCACCTTCGCGGGCAGCGCATTCATTAATACCGACGAGGGGTAGGCCGCCTTACCACCAGGGACATAGAGGCCCACGCGGTCGAGGGCCGACACCCGCTGCCCGAGCACCGAGCCATGGCTGTCCGTCATCGACCAGGAGTTCTGCCGCTGGGCCTCATGGAATCGTCGAATGCGCTCGGCAGCGGCCTCAAGGGCGGCCCGTGCCTCAGGCGGTAGCGCGGTGAAGGCCGCGCGCAGGGTCTCGGCCGGGATTTCCAGGTCTGCAGCCGTCTTGGGGGTGAGACCATCAAACCGCGCCGTGTAGGCCAAGACCGCTTCATCACCACGGGCACGGACATCGGCAAGCACGCTGCGTACGGTCTGCTCAATGCTCAGATCCTGTTCGGCGTCAAAGGCGAGTTTCTCAGAGAGCCGGGCCCGAAAATCGGTCGACTGGCTGTTGAGTCGGGCAATCTGCGCGGCAGAGAAGGCGCCAGAAGAAGTAGAGGGGGCAGAAGTAGTCATGGGAGCTCTAGAAAACAAAGGTGGCCTGCGCAACTGGGCCTGAAAGACCCAGGGCCGGCCGAGGGTCTTGCGGGTGCGCTAGCCGACCTGCTGGGCGAAGGCCTGAATCAGAGGTCCGATTTTATCCTGGTGTAGCTTGAGCGAGGCCTGATTCACTACCAGCCGTGAGGAGACCTCACAGATCTGCTCGAGCTCCACCAGGCCGTTGGCCTTTAAGGTGGCCCCGGTGGAGACAAGATCGACGATGACATCGGCCAGGCCCATCATGGGCGCGAGCTCCATAGACCCGTAGAGTTTGATGAGATCAGCATGCACGCCTTTAGCGGCAAAGAACTGACGGGCCACTGCGGTGTATTTGGTGGCTACCCGCAGACGGCCACCAGACCGCATGCGGCCTGCAAGGTCGAAGCCGACTGGGCCAGCCAGACTCATGCGACAGCGGCCCAGGCCCAGATCTACCGGCTGGTAGAGGCCTTCAGAGCCTGCCTCAAGCAGCATGTCCGAGCCCACAATGCCCAGATCGGCGCCTCCGTAACGTACATAGGTGGGTACATCGCTGGCACGCACCAGCAAGAGACGGAGATCGGGACGGCTGGTCTGGACCACGAGCTTTCGGGAGTCTTCGGGCCGCTGCTGCGGGGCGATCTGCATCGCCGAGAGCAGAGGCAGGGCCTCATCAAAGATGCGGCCCTTCGATAGGGCAAGAGTGATGACCGTCATGCGGATTCTGACTTCACCCGCAAGACCTCAGCACCTAGCGCTGAGAGCTTCTTCTCCATCTGCTCATAGCCACGATCAAGATGGTAAATGCGGTCAATAATGGTCTCGCCCTCTGCAACCAGGCCTGCGATCACGAGGCCTGCGGAGGCTCGCAGGTCGGTGGCCATGACACGGGCACCCGTAAGTTGCTGCACGCCCTGCACCATCGCGGTATGCCCATCAATACGAATCTGGGCACCCAGGCGCAAGAGCTCTTGGACATGCATAAACCGATTCTCAAAGATGGTCTCCACCATGAGACTCGAGCCTTCGGCCACGGCATTTACTGCCATGCACTGGGCCTGCATGTCCGTGGCAAATCCCGGATAGGGCGCCGTACGAATATTGACAGCCCGCGGTCGGCCCGCCGACCGGGCCCGAATGCCGTCGGTAGACTCGGTCATGAGGAGACCGGCCTCTCGCAGCTTTTCTAGGGTGGCCGCCATATGGTCGGCATTCGCGCCACGTAAAAAGACCTCGCCGCCGGCTGCGGCCACTGCGCAGAGGAAGGTGCCTGCCTCGATGCGGTCAGGCATCACAAAATAGTCGGTGCCATGGAGACGGTCAACGCCCTCGATCTGAATGCGGTCGGTTCCTGCGCCTTGAATCTTTGCGCCCATCGCGATGAGGCAGCGGGCAAGATCAACCACCTCTGGCTCGCGCGCCGCATTGTCGATAATCGTGGTGCCATCGGCCAGGCAGGCGGCCATCATCAGGTTTTCGGTTCCGGTCACCGTGACCATGTCGGTGCTGATGTGGGCCCCGCGCAGCCGAGGGGCCTTTGCACGCAGGTAACCATGGTCGATCTGAATGTCGGCCCCCATGGCCTGCAGGCCCCGGATGTGCTGGTCAACCGGCCGCTGTCCGATCGCACAGCCCCCCGGCAGACTTACCACTGCCTCACCGAAGCGGGCGAGCATGGGGCCTAAGACCAGCACCGAGGCCCGCATTGTCTTCACCAGATCGTAAGGCGCCTCCAGCCGATCTACCGCGGCTGCCGTTAGCGTTGCCTCTCCAGCCCCAGGTGTGGCCTGCGATGCTACCTCGGCCCGAACCCCCATCCCCCGCAGCAGACGAATCATCGTCGAGACATCGTGCAGGGGCGGAAGGTTACGAAGTTGCAGGGAATCGGCGGTTAAGAGGCTCGCGCAAAGAATAGGCAGGGCGGCGTTTTTCGCGCCGGCAACCATCACCTCTCCATGCAGGGGCCGCCCCCCTCGAATTACAAAACGGTCCATCGCACCCTCAGCTGCCTGCCATCAGGCCTGACCCGACTGGGCCCATTCCGCGGGCGTCAGCGTTTTCATGGAGAGGGCATGAATCTCTTGCCGCATCCGGTCTCCGAGAACCCCGTAGACCTTCTGGTGTCGGGCCACCGGACGCAGACCTTCGAAGGCCTGGCTCACGATGAGGGCTTCAAAATGATGGCCATCGCCCTGAACCGTGATGCGCTCGCAGTCCAGGCCGTCGGCCAGATAACGTTCAATGTCTTCAGGAGTAACCATAGCCGCTATTCTACGGTGGCCTGCGACAAGACCTCACGAAAGACATCTTCCATGCGGCGCGCGCCCGACAAAAGAAGATGGGTGTCCTCTTCGGCCACCAGACGCCCCTGCTTTAAAAAGGCCACCCGCTCGCAGAGCATCTCGGCTTCTTCTAGGTAATGGGTGGTGAGCAGAATCGTGTGGCCTTGCGCATTAAGCGACTGAATAAACTTCCAGAGACTCTGTCGCAGGTCGATGTCCACGCCAGCGGTCGGTTCATCCAGAACAATCACCGGGGGCCGGTGCACCAGTGCCTGGGCAACCAGCACCCGGCGCTTCATGCCGCCCGAGAGCGTACGCATATTGGCGTCTGCCTTGTCCATCAGGCCCAGAGCAGACAGACAGGCATCGATCCAGTCGTCGTTCTGGCCCAGACCGAAAAAGCCTGACTGAATACGCAGGGTCTCACGCACCGTAAAGAAGGGATCAAAGACGAGTTCTTGTGGCACCACCCCCAGCATGCGACGGGCCTGACTCGGGTCGGCGCCAACCGGCACGCCCATCACCTCCACCTCCCCGGCTGTCGGCTTCACAAGACCAGCCATGATCTGAATCATGGTCGTCTTACCCGCCCCATTCGGGCCAAGGAGGCCAAAAAATGCGCCAGGCGCAATCTCAAGGCTCACGTTATCAAGCGCTAGGAGTCCGGCCGCACTGCCGGCGCTCGGGTAGCGCTTGGTCACCCCTCGAAACGAGACCGCAGGCTTCATGCGAAACGAAAGAGGGACTCTACTGAGGAGAGTCGGGCAAGGGCCTGCAACGACGTAGGTATGGATCGCCAGTGCACCGCGATGCCATGCGCTCTGGCCTCCCGCTCGACGGCAAGCATCATGGCCAGGGCCGAGGTATCCACCTGTGTCAGACCCCCCAGATTAACCTCCATCGGCGCCGGGGCACGGTCCGCCTGCATCGCGCGGAGATGGTCTTGCATGTGCGTCTTGAGTTGCGCGAGGTGGTCCATCACCTCCGCGCGGGTCAGGGGACCAGACAAGGCAATCGGTGCCACTGGCCCTTAGCCCTTGCCGGAGGCCGCCGCCTGCCGTAGTGCCTGGTTTTTTTCCTCCAGGGTGGTAATCAGCCCATCGATTCCCCTGGCCGATACCAGCTGCGTGAACTGGCTGCGGTAATGCTCCACCATCCAGAGCCCCAGCACGTTGAAGTCATAGATTTTCCATCCGTCTGGCGTCTTCTGCAGACGATAGTCCAGCGGAATCGGCTCTTTGCCAGGCCGTATCAATGCGGTACGCACAATCACATCTTCATCACTGGGAAGATAGCGGGCAGGGCGAATATCGATCGTTGCCTCTGGGGCATACCGCAGCGCCTCAGAGTAGGTGAGCATCAGCAGGTCGCGAAAGGCGGCTACCAGACGCTGCTGCTGCTCTGGGCTTGCCGTGCGCCAATGACGGCCCATCGCCAGGGCTGTCATGCGCGAAAAATTAACCACGGGCATCACCTTCTGGTCGACCAGTTCAGACAGGCGACGTAGGTCACGCTGCTGCAGCGATTTATCGTTCTTGATCGTCTCCAGGATGTCGCGCGTCACCGAGGCCACCAGCTCCTGGGGCGGCCGCTGCGACATCGGTGTCACCGCGGTGGCCTGCTGCGCAAGACTCGGGACGGACCACAAGAGCCCCCCGAATAGAGCTACCAGAACGAGTAGGACAAACCCGCTCCGCATGCGAAACGTGGCGGAAGACGGCCGGGGACTCTCCCTCCGGAGCGGGTGGGACTTAAGAACAAGAAGACTGTGGTTCTGCATAGAGTTGGCTTTAGATAGAGGAGTGTCTGTCTTTTTTATTCTTCGGTCTCGTCGCGAAACGGTGCATTGGGATTGACCTGCTGCGCGCGGCGCGCCAGGTAAGCATCACGTACGGCAGAGTACCGATCGAAGGACAGGGCCGAGAGCGCTGGTTCGAGCCCAAGCAGGGTCACCCGGGTGTCGAGAAGCCGCAACCCCACGGCCGTATTCCGTGCCGACTGGCTGGAATCGAATACCGGGTCGAGGGGGTCTAGCGTCATGTCGACAGCGGTTCCCAGACCATCGCGCACGGTGCTCGGCCCCAGAAGCGGAAGCACAAGATACGGCCCAGACCCTGCCCCCCAGACCCCAAGCGTGAGACCAAAATCTTCGCGTGATTTCGCCAGGCCCAACTCGCTGGCGGGGTCTGAGACGCCAAAAAAGCCTAAGGTCGAGTTCACCAGAAATCGTCCCGCTGCAGTCAGAGCCTCCGTAGGCTCTCCTTGCAAGAGATGATGCACGCTCGTCACCAGGTCGTTGAGGTTGCCGAAGAAGTGACGCACCATGCCGCGGACCACCTCAGGCACAGCCGCCTGGTAGCCCTCTGCCAAGGGCTTCACAACTGCCGCATCCACCTCCATATTGAAATCGAAAACGGCGCGGTTGTATCGCTCCCACGGGTCGCGGCCGTCTGCCTGCTGCCCCTCGGGAATACTGGCACATCCGAAGAGCCCAAAGAGGCAGAGCGCCATGAGCCAGAAACGGCCTTGCCTCATTTGAGCCCAGGCGGGGCAAGCCCATTGGAGGCGGGCGTGGGCGTGGCTGTGGACGGCGAGGAGGGGTCACGGTTGTAGAGAAACTGAGAAATCAGGTTCTCAAGTACCACCGCCGACTGCGTCATCTGAATGCGGTCATTGTCCTTGAGCATCACCTCCTCTGCCCCTGGCTGCAGCCCAATGTATTTTTCGCCCAGGAGCCCAGAGGTGAGAATCTGGGCTGAGCTGTCTTTCGGAAATTGAATGCCCCGTTCGAGGTCGATGGTCACGATCGCCTGATAGCGACTGTCATCAAAGCCAATGTCACGCACCCGTCCCACCAGAACGCCCGCGGAACGCACCGCAGCCCGGGGCTTGAGCCCACCAATGTCGTCAAACAGGGCGGTGACAGCATAGGTCTGGCCGGTCGCCATACTCGTGAGGTTGCTCGCCTTTAAGGCCAGAAAAAGAAACCCGACGAGCCCCAGCACAAGAAAGAGCCCCACCCAGATCGTTACAGGTCTTTGCATAGTGAAAGAGTATCAGTCTTAGAGGCCACCAAACATGAGGGCTGTCAAAATGAAGTCTAGGCCCAGGACCGACAAGGACCCGACCACCACCGTCAGGGTGGTGGCCCGCGAAACGCCCTCTGGTGTGGGTTTGCATGCATAGCCCATATAGAGAGCCACCTGCGTCACCACCAGCCCAAAGACGACGCTCTTCACAATGCCATTGACGAGGTCGTCCCAGAAGTCCAGTCCCTCCGACATCTGTGACCAGAAGGCGCCGGGATCCACGCCAATCATGCCGACCCCAATCAGCCAGCCCCCGAAGACCCCGACGGCCGAAAAAAGAATCGCAAGAATCGGCATCGCCAAGGCCCCGCCAATCAGCCGTGGCCCGAGCACACGAGACAGGGGGTCCACAGCCATAGCTTCCATCGCAGAGAGTTGCTCACCGGCCTTCATCAGGCCGATCTCAGCGGTTAACGCCGTGCCCGCACGGCCCGCAAAAAGTAAAGCCGTTACGACCGGGCCGAGCTCACGTACCAGTGATAAAGCCACCAGCAGCCCGAGGGCCTCTTCCGATCCATACCGACGCAGCGTGTAGTACCCCTGCAGACCCAAGACCAGGCCGACAAAGAGTCCGGAGACGAGGATGATGGCCAGGGAATGGTTACCCAAAAAATGGGTCTGGGCAGCAATCAGGCGGCCACGGCGCAGAACCGGGCCCATACGCGATAAGAGCGCGAAAAAGAGCAGCACAAAACTGCCCAAGGCCGAGAGTCGGTCAAGGGCCCACTGACCAAGCATCGCCAATCGGTCAGCCACAGACATGCCCCGCGCTAGTGGCCACGATGCGTCTCCCCGAGGCAGAAGGCCTGCGCAATGTCTGTGGCGGGATAGTGAAAGGCCACCGGACCCTGCTCCTCGCCCTTGAGAAACTGCCGCAGATAAGGATCGTCCGATGCCTGAAGAGCAGCGGGCGTGCCCATCGCCACCAGACGCGCCCCAGTAGGCGTCGGGGCGAGAACCGCCACCTGATCGGCGATCAAAAACGTCTCGGCAACGTCATGCGTAACGACCACAGAGCTCGCGCCCAGGGCATCGTTCAGACGACGAATCAGCCGTGCGGTCACACCCAGAGAAATCGGATCCAACCCAGCAAAGGGCTCGTCATAGAGGATCAGTTCCGGGTCCAAGGCAATGGCCCGCGCAAGAGCCACGCGCCGCGCCATGCCACCGGAAATCTGCGAGGGCATGAGCGCCGCCGCGCCCCGTAGCCCCACCGATTCGAGCTTTAATAGAACCAGGTCTCGAATCATCGACTCGGGCAATGCGCAATGCTCACGCAGTGGAAAGGCCACATTCTCAAAGCAGCTCAGATCCGTGAAGAGAGCGCCGAACTGAAACAAGAGCCCCATGCGTCTGCGCGCGGCATACAGCGCCTGACGATCTTTAACCGAGAGGGCCTGGCCAAAGGCTTCTACCCGCCCAGACTGCGGCGTGACAAGCCCCGCCATGAGACGCAAGAGGGTGGTCTTACCGACCCCCGATCCGCCCATGATGGCCAGGACCTGCCCCCGGGGAACCTCAAGCGTCAGCCGATCAATCACCACCGTGGCGCCATAGCCAAAGGTGACTTCCTGAAAGGACAAGACGGCCGAGGGCGCGGAATTCATCGATTCATTTTACGGGCTAGCCGGTGCACTGCGCTTAGCGGCCTGTGCGGCGATCCATGCAGCCGTTCACCGCGACTGCCAGACCCACATTTCTATTAAACTGGCCTAATGTTTGCTACAGGCTACTTTTCCGCCAGATGCGCCGTCGCCTCGTCCCCCATGGGTCATGAGAAATCGCACCGACAGCGCCGTCTCTGACCCGCAGGCCATTGCGCAGCGGATTGCCCGCGTTCTGACGATCGAGTCTCAGGCCGTCCTCGCGCTCACAGACCAGGTCGGCCCTGAGGCGGTGACTGCCGTGTCGTGGATCAGAGCGCTCACAGGCCGGCTCATTGTGACGGGCATGGGCAAGTCGGGGCATGTGGCAAAGAAGTTGGCCGCCACCTTCGCCTCCACAGGCACGCCGGCATTTTTTGTGCACCCCGCTGAGGCACAGCATGGCGACCTGGGCATGCTGCAGCCCCGAGAAGATATGGTGCTTGCGATCTCCTACTCGGGGGAGACGGACGAGATTCTGCAGATTGCCCCCCATATCAAACGCATGGGCATTCGTCTGGTGGCCATGACCGGACGGCCGGAGTCCAGTCTCGCCCGGCTAGCAGATTTACACCTCAACGCCGCGGTGGTGCAAGAGGCCTGCCCGCTGAATCTTGCGCCCACGGCCAGCACCACCGCCGCCATGGCCCTAGGGGATGCCCTGGCCGTTGCGGTACTCGAGAGCAAGGGGTTTAGTGCCGATGATTTCGCCCGTTCACATCCGGGCGGAAGTCTGGGTAGGCGTCTACTGATTCGGGTGGCCGATGTCATGCGCACAGGCGATGAGATTCCACAGGTTCACCAGTCGGCGAGCCTCTCAGCCGCCCTCATGGAGATGACGCGCAAACGCATGGGGATGACCTGTGTCATGCAGGACGACCATCGGCTTGCGGGTATCTTTACCGATGGTGACCTCAGGCGCGTTCTCGAACAACAGACGCTCGCACCGCAGACGCCGATCGCCACGCTCATGACCGCTGGCGGCAAGACCATTGCACCGGAGGCCCTGGCCTCTGAGGCGGCACGGGTGATGGACGAACTGCGTATTAACCACCTGTTGGTGGTGGACCAGGCAGGCGGGCTCGTTGGGGCCATCGGCATTCACGACCTGCTGGAGGCCAAGATTCTATGAGCCTCTCTCCCCGCGCACGGGCAGACCGCCTGGCCTTCATGTTCTTCGACGTCGATGGCGTACTCACCGATGGGGGCCTCTACTACGACAGCCAAGGCGAAGCCCTAAAGCGGTTCTGTGTGCTCGATGGTCAAGGCATCAAGTCAGTGCAGGCTGCGGGCATAGGCGTGGGTATTCTCAGTGGGCGTCGCCACCCGGCCGTGCTGCGTCGGGCCGAAGAGCTCGGCATCACCACAGTCTTTCTGGGTATCGACGATAAACGGCAGTGCCTGACCGACTGGATTGCGAACACCCCATGGGCCCCCCATCAGATCGGGCATATGGGCGATGATGTTGCCGACCTGCCGGTATTTGCCTGGGCGGGGTTTGCGGCGAGTGTTCCTAATGCACTGGCCAAGGTCCGCTCCCAGGCCCACTGGGTCTCGGAACTGCAGGGCGGCTATGGCGCAGCACGCGAGGTCTGCGATTTCTTATTGGCAGGCCGGACATGACAGGCACCCTATTCGAGCGGTTCAGCGCTGTGGTCTCTCTGGGGCTTCTTGCCGGGCTCGCGATGACGGCCTGGCTTTTGAGCCAGTTGGCCCTGCGGCCCTCGTGGGATGCGGCCCCGCGGGCAGGCGGCCAGATGAATGCCCAGGTACGGTCTGCAGAGGTGCTGCAGACCGACGCCTCAGGCAGGCCAAAGTACCGCATTCAGACCCCTGAACTCTCCTTGTTCGACGATGGCCGTTCCCAGATGCAGGCACCAATGCTTGTGGCGCTTCGGCAGGATGCCCCCGCCATCCGCGCACAGGCCAACCATGCCTCGGTAAGCGCCGACCAGAATGAGATCACCTTAGAGGGCGATGCGCGTATTGAGCGACAGGCCTACGGCAAAGAGGCCGAGGTGCGTATTCTTACTGACTGGGTGCGATTCGATGTCTCAGCGCAGACTGCAGAGACCACCGCGCCGGTGCGCGTCAATCAAGGCGCTACGGTGCTCACGGGAGTCGGAATGAAGTTTAACCAGCGCACAGAGCAGATCGAGATCTTGTCCAAGACCCAGATGGTGCTGCCCAGCCGGCAGACAGAACCATGAGACTCCCCCGCTTCTTCTCCATGGGGCTGCTCGGGGTGATCATGGTCGCCCCCCTGCAGCCAATCATCGCCAACCCCGCAGACCGTCAAGCCCCCACCAAGATTGATGCCGACCAACTTGCCCACGACGAGCCGCGCCTGACCACCGTCTTTTCGGGCAATGTGGTGCTCACCAAAGGCAGCCTCACACTCAAGGGGGAACGGTTAGAGCTGCGTCAACAGGCCAACGGCACCATCATGAGCCTCATCACAGGATCACCCGCAGAGTTCCGCCAGCAGCGTGGAGAGACCAACGAGCGGATCGAAGGCGAGGGCCTGAAGATTGAATACGACGGCACCTCCGAGCTCGTCATCATTACAGGTCAGGCCACCATGCGTCGCCTGCGGAATGAAGAACTTCTCGATCAGGTGGCGGGAGACCGGCTTCGTTACAACAACCTTATTGAGACCTACCAGGTGGAGACTGATCCAGGCATGCCGCGTGCCCGCATGACGCTCATGCCCAAGCCCCAGGGCGCAGGTGCCGCGGGCAGTGGGGCAGCTGCCTCAGGGTCTGCAGGCGCGCCAGAAACTGCGCGCCCCCCACGAACCCCATGAGTGCCGCATCACCGAGCCCCACGCCGCAGACGCTGCAGGTGCCTGAGTCGCCCGAGCCAACCTCGGTCCTGGAGGTGCGCAACCTTCAGAAGGGCTACCAGGGCCGAATGGTGGTCCGCGATTTTTCCTTAACGGTCCGGAGCGGCCAGATCGCGGGGCTGCTCGGCCCCAACGGTGCCGGTAAGACCACCTGCTTTTACATGATTGTGGGGCTCGTACCCGCAGACGGTGGCCAGATCTTACTCAATGGCCAGGACATTACCCGCAGCCCGATTCATGTCCGGGCCCGCCGTGGCCTGTCGTACCTCCCGCAGGAGGCCTCCATCTTCAAACGGCTCTCTGTGGCCGACAATATTCGAGCGGTCTTAGAGCTTCAGAAAGATGATCAGGGGAGCCCCCTCTCGGGGGCAGAGATCGGACGACAGCTGAACAACCTGCTGCAGGAATTGCAAATCGTCAGCATTCGCCAGAGCATGGGCCAGGCCCTTTCGGGCGGGGAACGCCGACGGGTAGAGATCGCCCGGGCGCTAGCCACCCACCCTCGATTTATTCTTCTTGATGAACCCTTCGCAGGCGTAGACCCCATTGCCGTCATCGAGATCCAACGCATTATTCGGTTTCTGAAGAACCGGGGAATCGGGGTTCTCATTACCGATCACAACGTGCGGGAGACCCTTGGCATCTGTGACCATGCCACCATCCTCAACGATGGCGTAGTGCTTGCCAGCGGCGCCCCCGAGGCGATCATCGACAACCCGAAGGTACGCCAGGTGTATCTCGGCGAACACTTCCGCATGTAGTCCGCGTCGGCGCTGTGAAGATCACCCTCACCACCCGTACCAGTCAGCAGCTCTCGCTGACGCCGCAGCTCCAGCAGGCGATACGACTGCTCACCCTATCGAACCTTGAACTCAGACAAGAACTCGACGACTTTATTCGCGACAACCCCCTGCTAGAGCTTGAAGACAACCCCGAGGCGGGCGCGGTAGACGGGCCGTCCGAAGCCACGGAGGAGCCTGCCGAGCAGACCGCCGCAGGAGAAGAGGAACTCGACAGCCTCGCCGACTGGAAGACCTCTGACCACAGCGGGGACGATGACGAGCGCGAAGACCGGGATGCCTGTCCGGTGCAGCTGGCCGACCACCTGCGCGATCAGGTGGCGGGGCTACATCTGCAGCCACGGGACCGGCTCTGGCTGGAGATTCTCATCCAGGCGCTTGACCCCGATGGCTTTCTGCGCGATGAGCCACACGAGCTCGCGGCAAGTTTCGACAACCTCTTTATCGCGCAGTTTGAAGAGCCCCTGGATGCCGACGAGGTGGCCATCGGCCTAAAGCTCCTGCAGTCGCTCGACCCCATAGGTGTTGGCGCACAGAGTCTGCAGGAGTGCCTCTGCCTGCAGCTTGCCGATCTCCAGCCTCGGTTTGACGGCCCCGAGGCCGTGCTCGCACTCGCGCAACGCCTGTTGAAGGAGGCATTTGAGGTCCTGGGCACCACCAATCCCGTGGTCCTTGCCAAGACGCTGCAAGTCGATCGAGAACTTCTGCAGGAGGCCCTGCGCCTGATTCGGCGCCTAAACCCCCGGCCTGCAAGCAGTTTTCGAGATCAGCAGGCGGGCTACCTGATTCCTGATGTTCTGGTCTATAAGACGCCATCGGGGCAGTGGCGGGCCCGTCTGGCCCGCGGGTCACTTCCCCGGCTCTCGATCAACCAAGACTATGCCCAGGCCATCAAGCAGGTAGGCGCTGAAGGCGGGCTTCAGCAGAAGCTTCAGGAGGCCCGTTGGATGCTCAAGAATATCCAACAGCGTTCGGACACGATTCTGCGGGTCTCGCAGGCCATTGTCAGCGCCCAGCGCGCCTTCTTCGATGAGGGTCCCAAGGGCATGCGGCCGCTCGTGTTACGCGACATTGCTGATCGGTGCGAGCTCCACGAGTCCACCGTGTCCCGGGTGACCAACCAGAAATTCATGCTGACCCCGCAGGGATGTTTCGAGCTGAAATACTTTTTCGGAAGCCACGTGGCGACCGACGATGGTGGGACGGCCTCAGCCACTGCCCTGCGGGCCCAGATCCAAGATTGGATTAAGGCCGAATCGCCCGATAAGCCCCTCTCAGACCAGGCGATTGCCGATCGGTTTTCAGAGCAAGGCGTTGTGGTCGCCCGGCGCACC
>JBDLQX010000067.1:0-3816 GCA_039800345.1 Pseudomonadota bacterium
CGCACGAGGCGGGCAGACAGATAATCGAGCTGCGCGAGTTCGACCTGAAGCTTGCCTTCATGACTCTGAGCCCGCAACGCGAAGATGTCTAATATCAGCGCCACCCGGTCGATCACGCGTCGTCCGATCAGTCGTTGCAGATTGCGCTGCTGGGCTGCCGACAGCTCATGGTCAAAGACGACCAATTCAACGCCCTGCTCCTGGCTCAGCAGCCGAATTTCTTCTGCCTTACCAGAGCCCACAAAAAGTGCGGGGTCAGGTCGGTCTCGTCTGCCAGTAATGGTGCCCACCACCTGCGCACCGGCAGAGGCGGCCAGCTCACGAATCTCTTGGGTATTGGGCTCTGACCCGCGGCCCAACTGGAGGGCGACCACCAGGGTTCGGGGGCAACGTGAAAAATGCGCCTCGGTCTGGCCCTTGCCCGAAAAACTGCCAAGCTCGGCCAGACTCGAAGGCGTTAACTGCTCAGTTGGATTCGCCTTCAATCGAGAAATTAACGGCACGCGCGGGAACGATGGTGGAGATCGCGTGCTTGTAGACCATTTGCGTTACGGTATTTTTGAGAAGCACCACATACTGATCAAACGACTCAATATGGCCCTGGAGCTTGATGCCATTCACGAGGTACACAGAGACCGAGACATGCTCTTTGCGCAAGGTATTGAGAAAGGGGTCTTGGAGGGCTTGGCCTTTATTCATGGACATTTTTTGGCTCCGGTCTTATTTTGATGTTCCACCGCCACACTATAACGCTTGGCAGCCGTTGGGTCATGCCTTCTGGACGTAGGGGTTTTTAGACGCCTTCCATTCTATCCGCAGCGGCGTGCCCTCGAGCGCGAATTTCTGTCGGAACTGTGCCTCCAGGTAACGCTTATAGACCTCGGAGACCTGGTCCAACGAGGTTCCGTGCACCACCACGATGGGCGGGTTCTGCCCCCCCTGATGGGCATATCGAAGCTTCGGCCGCTGCCCGCCCCGTCGTGGCGGTTGCTGCCGCTCCACAGCCTCACGCAAGCATCGGGTCAGTCGTGGCGTAGAGAGCTTACGGGTTGCTGCCGCATAGGCATCGAGTACCGATCGCATGAGGGCATCCACGCCCTGACCGGTGCGTGCGGACATAAAGTGGGTTTTCGCCCAATACAGAAAAGGAAGCTTGCGCGACAAGAGTCGCTTGGCTTCATCGCGGGCCACCGTATCAAGCCCATCCCACTTATTCACACCAATCACCAGGGCCCGCCCCGACTCCATGACAAAGCCGGCAATATGCGCGTCCTGGTCAGAAATATCTTGTTGGGCATCGAGCAGGAGAATGGCCACATGGGCCGACTCGATGGCCTGTAGGGTCTTAATCACAGAGAACTTCTCGATGGCCTCGAAGACCTTGCCCCGCCGACGCAGACCCGCGGTATCGATCAGACGAAAGGGAAGGCCATTACGCTGAAACGGAATCTCAATAGCATCGCGTGTGGTGCCTGGCAGGTCAAAGGCGATCACCCGCTCCTCCCCGAGCAAGGTATTCACGAGGGTGGACTTCCCCACGTTTGGGCGCCCGACCACGGCTACCCGCAGTCCGTGCGCAGGGATCTTCTGCGGCTGGCCGGCCACCGTCTCGACGACCAGGGGCTCAAGGGTCTCGCCACTCTCGTCGGCCTCAGCAGGCATCTCTGGTTCGGGCCCGAGAAAGGCAAGGGCGCGCGCCAAGGCGGTCTCCATCAGCGTGTAGACCCCATCGCCATGGGCCCCAGAAATCGCCAATGGTTCACCAAGCCCGAGTTCATAGAACTCCGCGGTTCTGCCCTCGCCCGTGAGTCCTTCGAGCTTATTCACTGCTAAGACCACGGGACGCCCAGATCGCCGCAAGATATCGGCAATCTGATGGTCCTGCGGCGCCAGACCATGCCTGCCATCGAGCAGGAATACCGCCACATCGGACTCCGAGATGGCCTGCCGGGTCTGACGGGCCATCTCGGCCAGGATGCCTTCTTTGATAACCGGCTCAAATCCTCCGGTATCGACGATCAGATAGGGTGAGGGACCCACCCGACCTTCCCCATAGTGGCGATCTCGGGTAAGACCAGGTAGGTCCGCAACAAGCGCATCCCGTGACCGAGTGAGGCGGTTAAAGAGTGTGGACTTCCCTACATTGGGCCGGCCAACAAGGACAACAACGGGCTTAAAAGACATGCGCCTCCGGGGCCTTACGGCCTGAGGAGCATCAGAAAGCCCCCCTGGGTCTGCACCAGAAGCCCCTGCCGGGTAGCGGCCATGGGGCCAGAGGGTTTGCCCCCGGGAAGATTGAGTCGTGCGATGAACTGCCCGTCTTGGCGATTGAGCCCATGCAGGGTGCCGTCAAAATCTGCGACCCAGACGGCACGGTCAAAAGAGACAGGGGCCGAGAGGCCACGCAAAAAGAGGCTGTCGTTTTGCCATAACCGGCTGCCTGTCGCGCGGTCGAAGGCCACCACGCGAGCGCTGGCATCGACCGCAAAAACGAGACGCGGGTCGGCAGCAATGGGCACCACCACGGCAAACTTTTGTTGCCACTGAATCTTGGTCATGTCGGCCGACAGGCAGGCTACAAGATTTTGGTAAGCGGCTGTACAGACAGCGTCGTCAAAGACCTCAGGGGCTCCCAAAAGATCGGAGAGTCGCTCGACCTCATTGCTGCCACGGGGCGTGAGTACCTGAGATTCGTACCGCACCAGGCCCGTTGCGGCATTGAGCCAGAGGGCACGGCCACCGGGCAGATTGGCCACCAGATCGCTCGGCCCAAGCGCGCTTTTGAGCGTCTCAAGATCTTGGGCGGGTTCGACCCGAAGCCCCGACTCCCCATGCAGCACCAACGGGGGCATGGATCGCTGAATAACCCACCGGCGCACGCCGGTTTCGAGGTCCCAGCCCATCAGGCGGTTATCCATAAGCCGCACCACCGCCACCCCGCCTGTAAGCACGGGCCGCTCCCGCACCACGCCCCCCAAGGCCGCACGCCAACGCTGGGTACCGGCTCGATCAAGAAGCACCAACTCGCCCGGTTCAGTGACCACGGCAAAGAGGCCCTCGGCTGCACCAGCACCGGTACCCACGCCCGCAGCAATCGGGGCCCCGACCTCGGTGGCCCACTGCGCGGCACCTGAGGACAAGGCAAAGGCTGACACCCGACCCGTCTGATTGGCTACCACCGCAAGGCCCGCCGAGACGGCCGGAGAAAACGCGCCCTGCCCAGAGGCTGAAGAGCCCGCTACACCCACCGACTGTGACCAGACCGTCTTGAGCACCAGTTGGGGCGTAATCGACGAGAGCGTGGCGGGCTTGGGCTTACTCGGGCCCGTGCAGCCTGCCACCAGAAGCATGGCAACACACGCCGAGAGCACGCCGACGGTAGACCGTGGCAGTGCCCCAGCCACCAAATACAAGGCCTTAGGCATCATGGCGCCTTTCGCTCGGCCTGCGCCGAGAACGCTTCAAGGCTTGCAATCTTGCGGGCCACAATATCGGCCAGCGCCGACTTGGGCGGCTCACCGCCCAGAGCTGTCAGAGCGCTTTTCCAGGCGGTCGCCGCCTGCGCAGACTCGCCCATGAGCGCATGAATATCTCCCCGTCGATCATCCACCTGGGCGGCAAAAGACTCCGGAGGCGTTCCTTCCAGGCTCACGAGGGCCTGCGGGAGTTGATCAAGATCGATGAGCACTGCCGAGAGGCGCAGTCTTCCCACCCAGGCAAGTGCGGGATCTTTGGCATCCACCGTGGGCCGCAGCCACTGGGCGGCCTCTTCAAACTGACTGCCAGCGGCGTAGGACTTGGCAATCCGAAAGGCCG
>JBDLQX010000068.1:0-32007 GCA_039800345.1 Pseudomonadota bacterium
ACGGTAATACCTTGCACCCCGATGCCCGAGAGGGCCTCGCGGACCTCGTCGAGCTTAAAGGGCTTGATTACTGCGGTGATAAGTTTCATGAGTGTCCTCGAGTAAAGAGAGGGTGGTGAAAGGGGCGCGTCGCCGCACCCCGTAAACGAAACAATTAAAAAGATCTCGAGAGAGAGACGGCCGCGCCTGAGCCATAAAGCTTGGTGGATTTGCCGTCTAAGGTTGTAAAGAAAGCCTTGTCGGCTGCGTTCAAGCCACTCGTCGAGTAGACAGAGAGCCCCAACTCCCAATCTTTGAGAGCGTAAGCCACGCCAACGGAGTAGTCCTTGATGCTGGAACCAACCTTGTTTTTAAGACTTAAGCTACCGGCGTGTGCAGATAATGAAATACCCTGGGTCAATTCATAGCTGAGTGAAAGGTCGTAATACAGCGTGCCTTTGGAGGAAGGAGTAGCTCCTGACTGAAGCGTTGTGTCACCGCCCGTTCCGAGGGTGAAGTATCGATCGCTAAGGGTGTAAGACGTCTTAAAGGTGACTATCCCGTAGCTCAGTCCAATGTAGGCTTCTTGGGTGTTTGCGTGATTTTTAGCGTCCGCAACACTCACTCTTGCATTAGGGTAGTAGTAATAGATCGTCCCAACATCAACGCCCAGTCCACCAACCTCAGTCGAGTAGCCGGCGTACACATCCATCTCAATTCCAGCACCCAGGTTTGATGCCCACTGAGAGACACTCGAGTTCCAGTTGCCAATGTAAAGGCCGCTGCTGTGGGCGTAGTCGATACCACCCTGAAGTGCGGGTTGCTTGTTTGACTGAGAAATTCCTCGGAACCGATAGTCCGAAGTGATACTCATGTTTCCGGACAACTCTGACTCCGCTGCCTGAGAAGCGACCGGAAGAGCCAAGGCGGCCATGGTTACTGCGAGAAGCGTTTTTTTCATCGTTGATCTCCAAAAGAGGTGGAAGAGGTGCAGAACCCTAGTAGCGATTTGTGTGCCAGCCCTAAAATCCTTGAAAACACCCGTAATTGCCCAGGGTTGCCCCCAGGTCTGGTGGATTTTGGTGCTGAGCGGCCGATCAAGTAGCACCAAAAGCGTGCGTGATGCACCGGGGGCGATCGGTCCCGTCAATGCCTTTCGGAACGAATTGCTGGTAGTGTTTTGGCTATGAAGCCTTTCTCCATGCCTGAACTCCCCCCCGTCTTGGCGGATATGCAGCGGCGGATCACCGAGTTGGTGGGTTCTCACCCGGCTGCCGAATTACAGGGCCCCCTGCGCCAGGCCTTGGAGTCCGCCCTGCAACGCATGGACCTGGTAACCCGCGAGGAATTTGCGCAGCAGCAGCGACTGCTTGCGCTCGCCGAAGAGAAGATTGCCGCCCTAGAAGCGATGCTGGCCCAACAGGCCGATGCCCGTTCTACCGAGCGTTCGCGTAGCACCTAATGCCTAGGCACTTCGGCCCCTAGTCGACGTATCTGGGGCGCTGAAGACTCGGGGGCATGACGACCGCCCTTGCCCATACCCATGTCTTGTCTGGACTATCTACGCAGCCGGTGCGCGTGGAGGCCGATCTCGCCAATGGCCTGCCGCAGTTTTCGATTGTGGGCCTCCCGAGCACGGCCGTGCGCGAGGCCCGCGATCGGGTTCGCGCCGCGCTCGTCAATGCGGGCTTTGGGTTTCCCGACCGCCGCGTCACTATAAATCTTGCGCCTGCCGATCTGCCCAAAGACTCCGGCCGGTTCGACCTTGCCATTGCCTTGTCCATTCTTGCGGCCTTCGGAAAGATCCCGGCGCCCGCCTTGCAGCGCTGGGTCTTCGCGGGCGAACTCTCACTCTCAGGGGAGTTACTCCCCATCCGCGCAGCCTTTGCCTATGGACTGTCGGTGGTCCGCGGGCTGCGGGGCGGCGATGCGATGACCCCGATGACCCCGATGACCCCGATGACCCCGATGACCCCGATGACCCTTATGGCACCTGCCGCCAATGCCGCTGAGCTCGCACTGCTGGGGTCAGATGCGCCGATTGTCTGTGTCGCCACCCTTGCAGAAGCCTGTGCGGTCGTGCAGGGACGGCTGCCTGGTTGCCGGCCTGCGGCGTTCTCTGTTGCGAATATTTCCGGCGCATCGGGTCCAGCCGAGGCGGCGCCACCCGTAAATGAGGCGGCGATGGCTGAGCGGCCTCTGCGGTGGGAATCCGTGCGTGGCCAAGAACAGGCGCAGTTTGCGGCGATGGTGGCTGCCGCTGGTCACCATAGCCTTCTGCTTCTGGGCCCGCCGGGGGTGGGCAAGTCGATGATTGCTGAGCGACTCGTAACCCTAGTACCCGCGCTTCAGACCGCCGAGGCCCAAGAGGTCTTAGCCCTGCAGAGCCTAGATGCCCCTGCCACTGCTGACCCCGCCATGGCGCTTATCCAGCGCCATAGGCTCTGGCGGCGCCCCCCTTTTCGCGCGCCGCACCACACTACGTCGTCGAAGGCCTTAGTGGGGGGTGGCAATCCCATTCGTCCTGGGGAGATCTCTCTGGCCCACCGTGGGGTGCTCTTTCTGGATGAACTGCCGGAGTTCCCGCGTGACGCCTTAGAGTCGCTGCGTGAACCCCTGCAGACCGGTGAAGTCCGGGTGGTGCGGGTACGAGACCGGCAGACGCTTCCGGCGCGGGTACTTCTGGTGGCGGCAATGAACCCCTGTCCCTGCGGCTTCTACGGCGCCAAGCAGAGTAAGAAACCTTGTCGATGTACCGCAGAGCAAATCGCCCGATATCAGGGCCGGCTCTCTGGCCCCCTGCTGGACCGGTTTGATCTCGCGGTCATGCTGCAACCGGCCTCACAGCGGGCGGGCGGCGAGGGCAGCCGCGGGGCGTTGTTTTCCCCTTTGATGGACGCTGGTGGCCAACTCCTTACGACCGAGGCGCGGCAGGAGGCAGTCCGCAGGGCGCGGGAACGCGCGCTTGCTCGGCAGGGCTGCCCCAATGCACAACTGGCCCCCGAGGTGCTCGACCGCCTCGGCCTTATCGCACCCGACGCCCAAGGGCTACTCTCCCAGTTCATCGCCCGCACCGATGCGAGTCTGCGTGTGGCTGACCGCCTTACCCGCGTGGCGATGACCCTGGCCGACCTTCAAGGGGCTGATCGTGTGGCGGTGTCTCAGATGGCCCAGTCGATTGATCTTCGACGTGGACTTGATAGGCCGGCTGCCCTGGCCGAATAAGCCAGAGGAGGGCGGCAGCCTGCAGTCCTACCCAGATGCCAAAGGCCAGCCGCATGGCATCTGCCTCCTGCATCTCGAGTGTCCGAAAGAAGTCAATCAGCAGCCCGAGCCCCCACTGCACGGCAAAGGCGCCCATGAAGACCAGAAAATTAAAACTCGTGCTCGCACGGCCGGAAAGTGATTTCGGAAAGACCAGGGCGAGGCGGGTGTAGCTCAGGGTGGTTACGCCGGCGGCTAAGAAGGTAAGCCCCCAGCCAATAAGCGGATGCGGCCAGAGACCGAGCACGGCGCTTGCACTAAACACGAGCTTCATGACCAGCCCGCCCACCATAAACCGGAAGAGACTCGGGCCGGGATGGATGACCCGACCGGCGAGCGAGGCCACTGCGAGGTGAGAGGCGGTGACACCCAGCGTGAGTACGAAGAGCCCCCAGGCCGCCTCGGCATTAGAGAACCCCTCGACGACCCTGAACCAGGGACCAAGCCAGAGCCCATGCAGTGCCAAGAACCCGCCGAAGGTGACCACCGCGAAGGGCAGCATCCGCCAAAACTCGTGGTGTGAAAAAATCGTATCCAACCCCTCACGGGCATCAGCCCAGAGGCCCTTAGGGCGGCCCGCAGAGGAGGTGAGCGGTACGGGAGGGAGTAGCCCGAGAATGGCCAGCGCAGACAGTCCAAATAAACCGGCCAGTATCCAGAAGACGCCCCGCCAGGTCGTGACCTGCAGCAGCCATTCGACCGGCAGTGTGGCGCTTAAGGCGCCAATCGAGCCCACCACCAGCATGGCCGAGGCAAGTGGTGCCTGCAGTCGATCGACAAAGAGCATACGAAAGGCCTTGTAGCCCGCCATCAGACAGGCAGATACGCCGATCCCTATAAGGGCGCGGCCGATCCAGAGCATCCAGAAATCGTTGGCCACGGCCGTGAGGGCGCAGCCCAGAAGGGCGATGACAAGTAGGCCACCCTCGATCCGTCGCGGCCCATAACGATCGAGTAAGACGCCAAGGGGAATCTGCATGCTTGCGAAGGCCAAGAAGTAGGCACTGGCCAGCAGCCCGAGTTCTGCGGCCGAGAGCCCTAATTCGCTGACCAGCGGAGGAGAGAGCACCGCATTGATGGTGCGCAACGCATACGACAGCGCATAGCCAAATCCAAAGGGCCAGAAGACAGCAAAGAGCGAGACTGAAGCCTGGTGACGCGACATGGGACTTAAGGTCTTGCCTGGGCGATGACTACGGAGGATAAAAACTGTTCTGCGGCCTCTTGTTCAAAGCCTTCGGTGGGGCCTACGACCTTGGCTTCGATCACATACGGCGGCCGAATCCAGGTGCGCATCAACAGCAACGCAGGTACTGGGGCGGCCTGAGGCTGCAGCCGCAGGCGTCCTGTAGCCGAGAGGCCTTGCTGTCCCTGGGGTACCGGGGCAGCTGCCGGCACACCCGCAGACTGAGGCCCCCGCATGCCCTCGATGTTGCGCAGCATGGCCTCTTCAAGGCCGCGGGCGAGCCCTGGGAGCGCTTCTTGCGGCATCGGCTCCTGGGGCTCGGCCACGCCAAGGGTGAAACGCTGCTCGTCAATGACCGCGGCCCAGAGGGTGAGGCTGATCATGCGTGTCTGATTCTCAATCGGCAGGGGAAGTGTTCGGCGAAAAGAGACCGGCTTGGCCGGGAAGCTCGCCGCCCAGAGGCCTTGGGGATCTCGCACGTCACGCCAATTCAGGCGCGGCGTGCAGCCGGAGACCAGCAGGCTACCTACCGCTGCGAGACAAGAGGCATGGCCAATAAATTTTCGTCTGTGAGAAAGAACGATCTCACCAGAGCCAGTTTTCATCGGATAAGAACGGATGGACCGGGCTCTAGGCTCGTTCCCACACGACGGGTTCGCCCTCCGCGCGGGCGAGGCGAACCATCTGGAGTACAGGGACCAGCCGGCGGGAGAGGCCTACGGGAAATTCTTGCGAGACGAGGTCATCGAGACGACCCTCTGCCTGGGCCCGTTCGGTGGCCTGTGCAAGTGCCCGTTCGGCGCGCGCATCCTGATCTTTGGAAGACTGCAGAAGTGCCTCAAGCTCGGTCTGTAGCGCCGGTAGTCGGTCCACCGTCCAGATACCCGGCGCATGAAATTCCTGGTTGAGCGCCATAAAGACCTGTTCGGCCACCGGGTCGGTCATCACGAAAGAGGCCGCGGCCTTACTCAGAAATCGAATCATCGCTCGAGTTTACGGCAGAAGCGGGGCGAGTCGGCGTTCAGCCTCTTCTTTGGTGCACCCTACGCGTTGAATATAACTGTCACGCTGGTCATGACCGATGGGCCCCAGGTTGAAGTACTGGGCCTCGGGACGCCAGAAATAAAAACCGCTGACGGCGGCTGCCGGTAGCATGGCCAAGTTTTCGGTAAGCCGCATGTCGATGTCTGCCGCATGCAATAGGCCAAACAAGTCCTGCTTTACGGAATGGTCTGGGCAGGCCGGGTATCCGGGGGCGGGCCGAATGCCTTGGTACTTCTCTGCGATGAGCTCTGCATTGGTCAGCGATTCTTGGGCGGCATAGCCCCAGAACTCCGTACGAATGCGCTGGTGCAGCCGCTCGGCAAAGGCCTCCGCCAGCCGATCGGCGAGCGCCTTGACCAGAATGGCGTTGTAGTCGTCGCCCTTGGCCTCGTAGTCTTGGGCAATTTTGTCTGCGCCGTGAATGCCCACCGCAAAGCCGCCCAGATAATCTCGCACACCTTCTGCGGAGGCGGACTCAGTGGGGCCCGAGGCGTTGCTTGGTGCAGAGCCCGAGGCTGGCGCAACATAGTCTGCCAGGCACTTGTTGGGCTCACCGCGCGGTTTTTCGGTCTGTTGGCGCAGCCCATGCCAGGTAAGTACCGGCTGCTGCAAAGACTCGTCGGCATAGACCGTAATATCTTCTGGCGCCGTGCGGCGGGCGGGCAAGAGTACAAACGCCCCGTGGGCCATCAGCCGGCGGCCCTCGATGAGCCGGGCGAGCATGGCCTTGCCATCGGCGTAGACCTGGCGGGCCTGGGCGCCGACCACCGTGTCTTCCAGAATGGCAGGGAAGGGGCCGGCCAGATCCCAGGTCTGAAAAAAGGGCGTCCAGTCGATGCACTGGGCGATCTCGTCTAAGGGATAAGACCGCAAGACCCGTCGCCCGATCGCACGCGGGGTGGGCACAGGCTCTGCCAGATTGATCGCTGCGGCATTGGCACGGGCCGCCTCTAGCGAGAGCATCTTGGTGGGGTTCTTCGCGGCATGCCGTTCGCGCAGCTTGGCATAGTCTTTGAGTACTTCGCCTAGGTAGGCGCCCTTCTGGGCCGCGTCACTGGTGAGTGACTGGGCCACAGGCACCGAGCGCGAGGCATCGGGCACCCAGATCACAGGCCCAGAATAGTGTGGCGCAATCTTCACGGCCGTGTGCACCCGCGAGGTCGTGGCCCCGCCAATGAGCAGAGGAATCTGCCGGCAACGACACCAGTCGTCACGCTCCATCTCGCGGGCCACATGGGCCATCTCTTCGAGCGACGGCGTGATGAGACCCGAGAGCCCAATGATGTCGGCATTATGGTCTTTGGCGGCCTGGAGAATCTGCTGGGTAGGCACCATCACGCCGAGATTGACCACCTCAAAGTTGTTGCACTGGAGTACGACGGAGACGATGTTCTTGCCAATGTCGTGCACATCGCCCTTCACCGTGGCGAGGATCATCTTGCCTTTGGCCTGGGTGGTACCACTGGCCTTTTGTTCGGCCTCGATATACGGCACCAGATGGGCCACCGCCGCCTTCATGACCCGTGCCGACTTCACCACCTGCGGCAGAAACATCTTGCCCTCGGCAAAGAGGTCGCCCACCACATTCATGCCTTTCATGAGGGGGCCTTCAATGACTTCAATCGGGCGGCCGCCACGGGCAGCAATCTCCTGCCGCATGGTCTCGGTGTCTTCCACGATGAATTCGGTCAGGCCATGCACCAGGGCATGCTCTAGGCGCTTCTCGACTGCCCCATCACGCCAGGCAAGCTTCTCCTCTTCCTTCTTGCCGTCATTCTTCAGGCGCGCGGCAAACTCGATCATGCGTTCGGTGGCATCCGGCCGGCGCGCCAGCACAATATCTTCGACATGCGTGCGTAGTTCGGGGTCGAGGTCTTCGTAGACGCCGAGCTGACCGGCATTGACGATGCCCATGGTCATGCCCGCCTTCACCGCATGGTAGAGAAATACCGTATGAATGGCTTCACGTGCGGGGTCATTGCCCCGGAAAGAAAAGCTCACATTCGACACCCCCCCAGAGACCTTGGCATGGGGCAGGTTTTGCCGAATCCATTGGGTGGCCTCGATGAAGTCGATGGCGTAGCGATCGTGCTCTTCTATGCCAGTGGCAATGGCAAAGATGTTGGGG
Source organism: Pseudomonadota bacterium (assembly GCA_039800345.1). GTDB lineage: Bacteria > Pseudomonadota > Gammaproteobacteria > Burkholderiales > Burkholderiaceae_A > Hahnella. Next base: position 7,602 of record JBDLQX010000068.1, read on the forward strand.
TCGAAAATAATGTCTTCTGCGGGAAACCCGACGGTCTCGGTGAGAAGCCGATAGGCGCGTACACAGATCTCTTTGCGCCGCGCGAGGCTATCGGCCTGGCCCTGCTCATCGAATGCCATGACGATCACTGCAGCCCCGTACTTGCGACAGAGAGCCGCCTGCCGAAGAAACTCGGCCTCGCCTTCTTTCATGGAGATCGAGTTGACAATCGCCTTGCCCTGCACGCACTGCAGGCCCGCCTCAATCACGCTCCATTTTGAGGAGTCGATCATGATCGGCACGCGCGAGATATCGGGCTCGGAGGCAATGAGATTCAGAAACCGGGTCATGGCGGCCTGCGAGTCGAGCATGGCCTCGTCCATGTTGACATCGATGACCTGTGCCCCATTCTCCACCTGCTGTCGGGCGACATCGACCGCCTTTTCAAATTCGCCCGCAAGAATGAGGCGCGCAAACTGCTTCGACCCAGTCACGTTGGTACGCTCGCCGACGTTGACGAAGAACGAGGTCTCATCGATATTGCAGGGCTCAAGCCCCGAGAGCCGCAGCTTTGGTGCAATGCTAGGAAGGATACGCGGGCTGTAGGCCTTCACCGCCTGGGCGATTGCCGCAATGTGTTCGGGGGTAGTGCCACAGCAGCCGCCCACCACATTGACCCAGCCCACTTCGGCAAACTCTTTGAGAAACCCCGAGGTAATGGGTGGGGTCTCATCAAAGCCGGTGGGAGCCATGGGATTGGGCAGTCCGGCATTTGGATAGATACAGATCGGTGCATCGGCCAGCCGCGAGAGTTCCTCCACATATGGCCGCATTAGAGCCGCACCGAGTGCACAGTTCAGCCCAATCGTGATGGGGCGGGCATGGCGCACACTGTTCCAGAAGGCCTCTACGGTCTGGCCGGACAGAATCCGGCCCGAGGCATCGGTGACCGTGCCCGAGATCATGACAGGCAGCCGCTGCCCGATCTCTTCGAAGACGGTCTCGAGTGCAAAGATGGCCGCCTTGGCATTGAGCGTATCGAAGATGGTCTCAATTAAGAGCAGATCGACCCCGCTCTCGATGAGGGCGCGGGCCTGCTCGGCGTAGGCCTGGGCCAGGGCCTCGAAGCTGGTATTGCGGGCGCCCGGGTCGTTGACATCGGGCGAGATTGAGGCGGTGCGCGGCGTGGGACCGATGGCACCGGCGACAAACCGTGGATGCTCGGGCGTGGAAAACTGGTCGCGTGCGGCGCAGGCCAGTCGCGCGGAGGCCCGGTTCATTTCTATCGCGAGCGCCGCAAGCCGGTAGTCTTCCTGTGCGGTGGTCGTGGCGCCAAAGGTATTGGTCTCGATAATGTCGGCACCGGCCGCGAGGTACTGGGTATGAATCTCTTGAATGAGGCCGGGCTGGGTGAGACTTAAGAGCTCGTTGTTGCCCTTGACCTCAATGCCGCTTTCTAGGGCTTTCTGTAGCGCCTGCGCCGCGCTGCCCGCGAGCGCTACTGCCTGCGAGCCAGAGCGTCCCTGGTAGTCGGACTCGCCCAGCCTGTACTGCTGAATCATCGTGCCCATGGCCCCATCGATGATGAGGATGCGCTGGGCCAGCGCTGCCCGCAGCCTGCCAAAGGCAGGTGACTCGGGAAGCGATAGTGCCCCGAACCCCTGGGCTGGCGAGCCGACGAGGGACGGTGGGGGGGCGTGTTCGGCGGTGTGAAAAGCGGTCAAGGGTTCAGTCCATCGAGATAGCAGACCAGACCATCGGCATTGAGTCGCAGATCAACATCGAGCAGTCTGCGCAACTCAGTGTCGGAGAGGCTGACGCCTTGGGCCCGGGCCTCGGCGAACATGAGGCCTTGAAGGTCTGCCTCGATCGCGCGTGCGCGATTTGTGCCTTTGTCTGCATGCCGGCGGGCGATCTCCACATACCGATCAATCTGGCCCAGTAGAAACTGCCCAGCCCCTTGCACGGTGCGTAGCTCTGCATAATGGGTGAGATAGACCGCCCGCGGGGCGCTCTGCATCACCCGTGTTATCGAGGCCTTCATGGCCTGCGGGTCAAACTGGGACGGGGTGCAGGAGGCAAAAATATAGGGCCCCTGCGCGGTGTCGAGGTCGCGATAAGAAATACCGAAGGTGTCCCCGGTAAAGACACTCTGGCTCTGGGTGTCAACAACAAAGACGTGATGCTTGGCGTGCCCTGGGGCATCCCAGAAGACAATGCGCCGCCCAGCCAAAGAAATTTCCGAGCCTTCCGGGGTCTCGATAATCCGCGCGGAGTCAATCGGGGTGAGGCCGCCATAGTCCCGCTGCGCAACCTCAGGGGAGTAGACCTGGCAGACCGCCTCCCAGAGTTTGGAGGGGTCGACCATGTGCCGTGCCCCACGCGGATGAACGGTGACCTTAGCCTGGGGGCAGTGCTGAAGTAGGGCCCCTGCGCCACCCGCATGGTCGAGGTGCACATGGGTGAGGATAATAAAATCTACGGCGTCAGGCCCCAGGCCCAGGGCCTTTAAGGCATCGAGCACATGGGGCACCGAATACTGGGTGCCGGTATCAATGACGGCGACCCGGCCCTTCTCCACGATGAGATGAATGGCATCAAACTCTTGGCGTGTATAGCGAGCATCGAGGCCGTAGATGCCTTGATCAAAGGCGCGCAGCCCGGGAATAATTTCGTCGGCGTCGCGATGATGGTGGTGCATGTGCATAACAAAAAACCTCTTCTCTTAACCGGCTTCCTGCTGAAGAATATCGCGCGCGGCCCGCTCGGCCAGCAACATGACAGGCGCATTGGTATTACCTGAGGTAATCGTCGGCATGGCTGAGGCGTCGACCACTCGCAGCCCTGCGACACCGCGAAGACGAAAGCTGGTATCGAGTACGGTGGTCGCCTCCGCGCATTCTCCAGTCTCACTCACCCGCCCCATGGCGCAGGTGCCTACCGGATGAAAGATCGTGGTTCCGAGTTCGCGGGCGGCCTGCTGCAGGTCGGCCTCAGAGGTCTTCTCTGGACCGGGGAGATACTCTTCCGGCGAGAAGCTTGCGAGGGCGGGGCTTGCCATGATGGCCCGGGTGAGACCAAGCCCACGCACGGCCTTTCGCAGGTCGTCTTCGGTGGAGAGGTAGTTGCACTGAATCGCTGGCGGGGTCAGGGGATCAGGGTGCTGAATGCGCACCGAGCCACGGGAGCTCGGCCGCAGGTTACAGACCGAGGGGGTAATGGCATCAAAGCTATGCAGAGGCTCGCCAAACTTCGGCAGAGACAAGGGCTGCACATGCCATTCGAGGTCGGCTGACGCCTCTTCGGGACTACTCTTGGCAAAGGCGCCCAGGGTAGAGGGTGGCATGGTCATGGGCCCGGTGCGGGAGAGGAAATACTGTGCTGCCATACCAAATCGCGTAAGGGGGTTGCTGTAGAGGCTGTTTACCGTGCGTGCACCCTGAACTTTAAAGACCGTGCGGATCTGCAGATGGTCTTGCAGGTTCTCGCCTACCCCGGGTAGATCAGCGACTACGGGCACCTGCATCTCTGACAAAAGGGCGGCTGGCCCAATGCCTGAGGCCTGTAAGAGCTGCGGCGTACCAATCGCCCCGGCAGCGAGAATAATCTGCTTACGGGCACGGACTTCGATACGTTGGCCCCCTTGTATTACCTGGATGGTGCGGGCCCGATGCTGTGCCTGGGCCCAGGCACCCTTGTCGGTGCTTCTGCGCTCGCGGTTTTCCTCAAGCCCGATGCCGAGCACCTGGGTGTTGGTCCAGACGACCAGATTCTGGCGGTGGGTAATGGGGTGCAGAAAGGCGTCTGCCATCGACCAGCGTCGACCCCGCGCCTGGGTGACATGGAAATAGGCGCAGCCCGCGTTGTCGCCGCGATTGAACTCCGCGATGGGCTCGATGCCTTGCTCGGCGGCTGCCCGCTGCCAGGCATCGAGGATGCGCCACTTCACCCGAGGCGACTCGACCCGCATCTCACCGCCAGTACCGTGCCAGGCATTGGCCCCGCCAAAGAAGTTCTCTAAAGACTTGTAGATCTCAAGAGTCTGGCCGGCCTCTCCCTGCCAGCGCCAGCGCTCGTCGCCCGTGGCCTCGGCCCAGCGGTCATAGTCGGTGGCCTGACCCCGCATGTAGATCATGGCGTTAATAGAAGAGCAGCCCCCGATGACCTTGCCCCGCGCGTAATGGATGGATCGCCCGGCAAGCCCGGGGTCTTCGGCGGTCTTGTAGCACCAGTCGGTTCGGGGGTTGCCGATGGTGTAGAGATAGCCCACTGGGATCTTGATCCAAAACCAGTCGTCCTTGCCGCCAGCCTCTATAAGCAATACCCGGTGGCCTCTCTGAGCAGAGAGCCGATTGGCCAGAAGGCAGCCCGCGCTTCCTGCGCCGACGATGACGGTATCGAATTCGAGTTGACTCATGTTGTGGATCAGACCGTACGAAGACCGGAATCAACGCCCGAGGCGATGAAGTTCCGGCCGGTTTCTAAAACGAAGCTCTTCTGGGTACGGAAACACATCGTCCAGAATCCCATGCTCAATGCGGTCCTGCTGCGCCTGCCAGTAGCGCGCATCAAGCAGATCCGAATGGTACTTCATGAAGGGTGTCCGGAGCCGCGGCTGCCCGAGCAGAAACTGAGCAAACTCCTCGGGGAAGACATCGTGGGGCCCCACCGTATACCAGGGCTCGCTTGCCATTTCGTCTTCGGGCGTGCGTGGCGGCGGAATCTTGCGAAACCGACACTCGGTGAGGTACTGGATTTCATCGTAGTCATAGAAGACCACGCGCTGGTGACGGGTCATGCCGAAATTCTTATAGAGCATGTCGCCGGGAAAGATATTGGCTGCCACCAGTTGTCGAATCGCATCCCCGTACTCCCGTACGGCATGATCTACCTGCGCCTCGGTGGCGTGCTCAAGGTAGAGGTTGAGCGGAATCATGCGCCGCTCGATGTAGAGGTGCCGAATCACAATACGGTCTTCGACCTCATCGATCATGCTCGGGGCGAGTGACTTAATTTCCTCAATCAGGGCGGGGTCAAACCGGGCCCGTGGAAAGTCTACGTTGGAGTATTCCCAGGTATCGGCCATCCGGCCCGCCCGGTCGTGGAGCTTGACCAGCTGATACTTTGAAGCAATATGTTCGCGTGAGACATCTTTGGAGCGCACGTCTTTAATGATCTTAAAGACGTAGGGAAAGGAGGGCAGCGTGAAGACCAGCATCACCAAGCCCTTGATGCCTTCGGCCACGCAAAACTGGTCGTTGGAGTGCTTCAGATGATGTAAGAAGTCACGATAAAAAAGGGTCTTGCCCTGCTTCTGCAGCCCCAGCATGGTGTAAAGCTCGCTGTTCGGCTTATGGGGCATGAGGGTCCTCAGAAAGTGCACATAGGCTGACGGCACCTCCATATCCACCATGAAGTAGGCACGGGCAAAAGAAAAGAGCACCGAGATTTGTTCTGCGTTGAAGATCATGGTGTCGAGAAAAAGACGCCCTTTGGCGTCTCGCAGAATGGGGACGGCAAAACCCAGGGGTACCCCATCGTTCATGATCCTGCCGATGAGATAGGCCCCCTTATTGCGGTAAAAGAGGGATCGCAAGACATGGATCTGGATATCAATCTCAGTATGAAACGGCCGGGGAAGTTCTTTGCAGGCCGCCTTCACCACGAGCCTGAGGTCGCGTTCAATGTCCTGCCAGGGGCAGGCCATGCCGAGGTCCACCGCGATATTCATGAGGCATCGCCGCAGGCCCGTCGTGCGTGGGTAGTAGATGCGATAGGACGGCGGATCCGAGTCGAGATAGTCGGTAGAGACCGCCGGCCGCACAAAGAGATTCTCGTTTCGAAAATACTCTCGGTGCAGGATGCGGGTAGTCACCGAATTGAAGAAACTCTCTGCCAATTCTGGCTGGCGGCAGTCGGTGAGCAGCATGATGAAGCAGCGCTTGACTTCAGCCCAGCGCTGAATGATGAGGTCTCGTTCTTGGGCCAGTTCCGCAAGCTGTGCGCAGGTCTCGCGCACGCGCTCATCGTAAAAGGCAATCCGCATCCGAGAGAGCTTACGAATTTCCTGATACTGCCCGGCCTCAAACTGGGTCTTTGCCTGCTGGGCGTTATACCGAAAGAGGCCGTAGTGTCGGTGGAACCCCGCAAGGATTGCCTGGGCGATCTGCGTCTCAGACAGGAGGGCTTCAGCGGCCATTCCTACCCCCCGCTATCCCTGAAGGCTAAAGCCCTGCGTCATGCGAGACCGGTCTCGGGCCACACTCATAATCAGACCCATGCCCACCCCGAGTGTCACCAGTGCGGTGCCCCCATAAGAAACAAAGGGCAGAGGTACCCCCACCACCGGCAGCAGACCGGTGACCATGCCCAGGTTGACAAAGGCATAGGTAAAGGTGGTGAGCGCAAGGCTTGCTGCCAACAGCCGTCCAAAGATGGTGGGCGCGCCCAATGAGATCCAGAGGCTACGAAGAATGAGCCCGATGTAGAGGCTGGTAAGCAGCAGCGCACCCAGAAATCCGAATTCCTCGGCAAAGCCCGAGAAGATGAAGTCGGTCTCTCGCTCGGGAATGAAATCGAGCTGGGCCTGAGTACCGTTAAGCCAGCCCTTGCCCCAGATTCCGCCGGAGCCCACCGCAATCATCGACTGGAGAATATGAAAGCCTTTACCCAGGGGGTCGCGGGTGGGATCCAGAAGGGTGCAGACCCGCTGGCGCTGATACTCCCGAAGCCCAGGCCAGTCCAGACCGGGGGCGCAGGCCTGATCCCCAAAGAGCACGAGGAGTCCAATGAGGAAGACAGCGGTACCGGCTACCGCGATGATGAGCCGCCATGGCAGACCGGCGAGGTAGATCACAAAAATGCCCGAGGCCGCGACAAGAATGGCGGTACCCAGATCGGGCTGACGAAGAATCAGACTCACCGGAATCAAGAGCAAGACACTAATGAGCACCCAGTCACCCAGGGTCTTCAGGCCGTCTTGCTGATGCACAACCCAGGCAAGCATCAGCGGCATCGCAATCTTCATGATTTCTGAGGGCTGAATGCGTGTGATGCCAAGGTCGAGCCACCGTGTGGCGCCTTTGGTTGTGTCGCCAAAGAACTCCACGGCGATCAGCAGCACGAGCCCCACCGAATAGAGCGGTATGGCCGTCTTCTGCAGCCAGTTGGAAGGCACCTGGGCCAAGACAAACATGATGGTGGCCGCTAAGGCCAGATTGCGCGCATGGGATAGAAAGCGGTCGGGCGCGTGGTGGCTTGCGCTGTAGACCGCTAAAAGACTGAGCCCCACCAGCCCGCAGAAGATAAAAAACAGTGGCTGGTCTAGGGCCATAAAACGCTGTCGCGCCCAGAGGCTCGCAGCCCGCCATCCGACATGGGCCCGACGGTCGTTCATGGCAGTGCCCGTCCTTCCTTGACCCGCTCAACAAGAAGATGGTCCATCACCAGGCGGGCCAGAGGTGCTGCCGCGGCAGCCCCAAAGCCCCCGTTCTCAACAATCACCGCCAGGGCCACTTTCGGGTCTTCGGCAGGGGCGAAGGCCACATACAGAGAGTGGTCCCGCAGCCGCTCGGCGACCCGGTCCGCGTTATAGGTCTCATTTTGCTTAATGCTAAAGACCTGCGAGGTACCCGTCTTGCCGGCCACCCTGTATGGGGTGCCCGCCATGACCCGCGCACCGGTGCCCGAAATATTGACCTCAATCATGGCCTCGCGCACCAGCGCCAGCCAATCCTCTGGGATCTTTAAGTCGATCTCGACTTCGGGGGGCAGGTTGATGAGGTTGCCCGTACTCGGATCTTCGATGGCCTTGACGAGCCGCGGCTTCATGAGCTTCCCGCCATTGGCCAGTGCCGCGGTGGCCCGCGCAAGCTGCAGAATCGTAAAGGCGTTATAGCCTTGGCCAATGCCGATAGACGGCGTCTCGCCCGTGAGCCATTCTTTTCCAAACCGTTTCATTTTCCATTCTGAGGACGGCAGAATGCCCGCGGTCTCGCCTTCCATATCGATGCCCGTGGTCCGGCCAAAGCCAAACGGGGTGATGTGTTTGAAGATGTTATCGACCCCCATGTCTACGGCAAGCTTGTAGTAGTAGGTGTCGCTTGAGACGACGATCGACTTCTTGAGGTCGACACGGCCATGGCCCTCCGGACGGCTGTCGCGGAAGCGGTGGTTGCCGAGCATGAAGTAGCCGGGGTCTTGAATCGTGTCTTCTGGTTTGCGGGCGCCCGAGGCCAGCGCAGCAATCGCCATAAAGGGCTTGTAGGTCGATCCCGGCGGGTAGATGCCGCGCAGGGCACGGTTCAGTAGTGGCACATCGAGAGAGCTGTTGAGCTCGGCCCAGAGATCAGGGTCCACGCCATCGACAAAGGCATTCGGATCAAAGTTTGGCTGCGAGACAAAGGCCAGAACTTCGCCGGTTTTGGGCACCATGGCGACCAGTGCCCCACGACGGCCCTTGTAGGCCTCTTCGACCTTCTGCTGAAGTTCGAAGTCGATCGCTAGGTGCAGGTTCTTCCCGGGCTCAGGGGCTTTGAGGCCCAGTTCACGCACGAGTCGGCCCGAGGCGGTGACCTCGATCTTCTGAAATCCCGGTTGTCCTTTGAGCACCGGCTCGTAGCTCTTTTCGATGCCGAGTTTGCCGATGTGGGTAACGCCGAGGTAGTCGTCTGAGAGCCCCGCATCTTCTAGGCGCTCCCGGTCGGCCCGTGAGACGCGCCCGATGTGCCCGAGCAGGTGAGAGGAGGAGGATTCAAAGGGATAGCTACGGATCGACCGCTGCTGAATGTTGACCCCGGGCAGGTCGGCTACCCGGGTTACCAGCCTGGCGACCTCTTCATCAGAGAGCTTGGTCTTGAGCGGGATGCTGTCAAATCGCCGTGCCTCGGCAGCGGCCCGTCGAAACCGAGAGATCTCCGCGGGACGCAGGCCGATGGTATTGCTGACCTTCTCAAGCGTGGTGTTGAGGTTGTCTACCTGAAACGGCTCGATCTCCAGAGAGAAGCCGGCATCGTTGCGTGCGAGCACGGCGCCATAGCGATCGAGAATTCCGCCGCGTGGAGCCTGGATCGGCAGCAGGGCCATGCGATTTTCATCCGCACGCGCTGCATGGTCTTCGTGCTGCCAGACCTGTAGCTGGGCAAATCGCAGGCTCAGACCGAGCATCGCCAGACCGACAAACAAGGCCGCGATCGAGGCGCGCTGCCGAAATTCTGAACTGGACCGGCCCGAGAAATCCATGGCTGACCCGGCTAGGCCTGACTGGGTCCGGTGGCTCCTGCCTTGGTCTTCATGCGACTGGGCCGAGCCTTGCGTTGCAATAAACCTTGTATCGATCGACTAACCAGCACAAAGGCGACGGCCTCAGTGAGGGGTTGAATGAGGAGCATTTCTGTCGGCACTGCGCCTTCGACAAACCAGCGAATCAGGTAGACGCTTGCCAGCGCAAGAAGAAAGAGGGGATAGAGGTGCGCCATCTGACCCCATACAGTGAAGTCTGGAATACGCCGGTGCAAGGTAATGGCCCCATAACTCAGCAACGAATAGGCCAGGGCATGCTGGCCCAACAAGACGCCCTGGTGGACATCCATGATGAGGCCCAAGAGCCAGGCCGGCGCAAGCCCAATGCGGCTAGGCAGGAAGATATTCCAGAATACGAGAATAATCGCGAGCAGATCTGGAATGGGCCATTCCGGCCCCCAGGGCATGAGGTTAAAGGCAAGGCCCGCTGCAAAACTCATCAGGATGAACTGGCGACTCGGGGCCCGCCCGATGATGGCCTGCGGTCTCATGGGGTCGGGGCCCCTCGACGGATCACGAGTACCTCTTTGTGCCGGGCCACCGATGCGGTGGGACGACCGATCACCGTGGGGAACTGGCCCTGCGGCGCAGCGACCACCAGAGACACCTGGCCGACCGCCAGGCCAGCAGGGTAGAGCCCATCAAGGCCAGAGGTCACGATGAGGTCACCCTCTTTAATCTCCGCGGCAAGATTCACAAACCGGATCTGAAAGCCGTCTTGCTCGCCTAGTCCCTGGCTGATCGCACGGATTCCCGCACTGGGCAGGAAAATCGGCACCATCAGCTGCTCGTCGGACAAGAGTCGCACCTCAGAAGTCAGTGGAAAGACACGGCTCACCTGACCCACCACCCCCTGGCTATTGATCACGGGGTCGCCGACAGAGACCTGATGCTCCATGCCTTTACTGATTAAGACCTTGCGGCTCAGGTTGTCCTGGAGTCCAGCGCGCACCTCTGCCACGATGCTGGGAAGATTCGACTGCTGTCGGATCTCGAGAAGACCACGCAGGTTCTGATTGTCGGTTTGCACCTGATCGACGAGCAGAAGCATTTCGGCGTTGCGCAATTCTGCATCGCGCATCCGGTCGACCTCAGAGGCGAGTTCGGAGACGGTCTTGAGACGATCGGTGAGCCAGAGGGCAAAGTCTCGGGGCAGAAGCAGGGTCTCGGCGATGGGATAGAGCACCACGCTTAAGCCCTGCCGAAGCGGCTTGGCAATATTGACTTCGCTGTCGAGCTGCATCAATACCGCCGCTGCAGACAGGGCTATGATGAGTTTGATGCGGGCCGATAGGCCCTGCCGGAAAAATGGTGGGGGATTCTGAGAGAGGGCCAAGGCCTCGCGCCCCCGTTATTCCGTAGACAGTACGCTGCTGAGTTCGTCGATTCTTTCGATGGCCTCGCCGCAGCCGCGCACCACGCAGGAGAGAGGATCTTCTGCGACATAGACCGGCAGACCGGTCTCTTCCGTAAAAAGGCGATCGAGGTCGCGTAGCAGGGCGCCACCGCCGGTGATCACCACCCCACGTTCGGCAATGTCGGCCGCAAGCTCGGGCGGGGTGTTCTCTAAGGCGTTCTTAATGGCCACCACAATCTGACTGATCGGGTCGGTGAGTGCCTCCAAGATCTCGTTGCTTGAGATCGTGAAACTACGCGGGATACCCTCACTCAGATTTCGGCCCCGGACTTCCATTTCGCTCACGGAGCTGCCCGGAAAGGCCGAGCCGATTTCTTTCTTGATGGCCTCTGCCGTCTGATCCCCAATGAGCATGCCGTAGTTGCGACGGATGTAATTCACGATGGCCTCATCGAACTTGTCGCCACCGACACGAATCGAACTGGAGTAGACCAGGCCCCCGAGTGAGACCACACCAATCTCACTTGTGCCCCCGCCGATGTCGACGACCATGGAGCCACAGGGCTCGGCAATCGGCAGGCCAGCACCAATGGCCGCGGCCATGGGCTCTTCGATGAGGTAGACCTGGCTTGCGCCCGCAGACAAGGCAGACTCGCGGATAGCGCGGCGTTCGACCTGTGTGGATCCACAGGGTACACAGATGATGACACGCGGGCTGGGTGAGAAGAGCTTCTTCTCATGGACCATTTTGATAAAGAGTTTGAGCATCTGCTCCGTCACGGTGAAGTCGGCAATCACGCCATCTTTCATGGGGCGGACGGCCTCGATGCTGCCCGGGACTTTACCGAGCATCTGCTTGGCCTTGGTACCGACCGCTTCAATGGTCTTCTTGCCTCCCGGGCCGCCGTCGTGGCGAATGGCCACGACCGAGGGCTCGTTCAGTACGATGCCTTTGCCTCGGGCATAGATCAGGGTGTTGGCGGTTCCGAGGTCGATCGCCAAGTCCTGAGAGAAAAAGCCGCGCAGAAAACCAAACATAAAGGATTCCGAATTTAAACGTGGAGAGGCGATAATACGCGGGATTATCCACTTTCTTAGCTTGCGGTACCGGCAGTCCTGCTGAAAAAACGTGGCCAGGCTCTGAAAACCGCTTCGACACCGACAGTCATTCCCCGATCCATGGACGTCCAACAACTCGAAAAACTTGCTCTGTTGAGCCGCCTCGCGCTGACCGATGAAGACCGTAAAGATCTTCTTCCTGCCTTAAACGCAATCGTGCAGTGGGCCGATGGGCTGCACCAGGCCCCCACCGAGGGCATCGCGCCGATGGCCCATCCCCACGACCTGTCACTGCGGCTGCGGGAGGACCAGGCGGCGGTCCTGCCACCGCGCGACCAGCTCATGGCCAATGCGCCGCAGTCGGCCCAGGGACTCTTTGTGGTGCCTCGGGTGGTGGAGTAGGCGCGATGGACCTCAGATTCTCTACCCTGGCAGAACTGCGCACGGCGCTCGATGCGGGCATGGTCTCAGCCGAAGAGCTCGCACAAGACTATCTCGATGCCCTACAGGCCGATCGGCTGGGTGTTGCGCTTGCCATGGACCCCGATCGCACCCGAGCCCAGGCCCAGGCGGCCCAGCGGCGTATCGATACCGAACCAGCAGAGGGGCGAAGCCCCTTGTTGGGCCTGCCCATCCTGCACAAAGACGTGATCGTCACCGAGGGCTGGCCGACCACAGCAGGATCCAAGATTCTCCAGAACTACCGCAGCCCCTTTGATGCCGAACTGGTGGCGCGGCTTGCCGCCCAGGGAATGGTCTGCCTGGGCAAAGCCAACTGCGATGAGTTTGCGATGGGTTCGGCCAATCTCCATTCGGCCTATGGGGTGTGCCGTAACCCGTGGGATCCCACCCGTATTCCGGGCGGCTCTTCGGGCGGCTCGGCCGCTGCCGTGGCTGCGGGCCTAGCCCCGGCAGCCACGGGTACCGACACGGGTGGCTCAATCCGCCAGCCTGCCGCCATGTGCGGCATTACGGGCATCAAGCCAAGCTACGGACGGATTTCTCGCTGGGGCCTTGTGGCCTATGCCTCGAGCCTCGACCAGGCAGGCCCGATGGCCCGCTCGGCTGCCGACTGCGCCTGGCTGCTTACGGCCATGTCGGGCCATGACCCGAAAGATTCCACGAGCCTCGCGCTGCCTCAGGAAGACTTTGGTCGCCTTCTCACCGATGCGGTGACGCCTGGTGCCACACCGAGCCAGCCACTCAAAGGCCTGCGGCTTGGGCTGCCGCGACAGTACTTCGGGCCGGGACTCTCCGATGCCGTGCGAAGCGCGGTGGATGCGGCCCTGTCGGTACTGCGCGGCCTCGGCGCGGAATGCATAGAGGTGGACCTTCCTCGTACGGAACTCTCCATTCCTGCCTACTATGTCATCGCCCCGGCAGAGGCCTCCAGCAACCTGTCGCGGTTTGATGGGGTGCGCTATGGCCATCGCAGCGCGCAGGCGCAAGACCTTCAGGCCCTCTACCGCAATAGCCGCGCAGAGGGCTTTGGGCCCGAGGTGCGCAGGCGCATTCTTATCGGAACCTTTGTGCTGTCTCATGGTTACTACGACGCCTACTACCTACAGGCCCAGAAGGTGCGGCGGCTGATTGCGCAAGATTTTCAGGCCGCCTTTGCCCAGTGTGACCTCATTGTGGGCCCGGTTGCGCCAAGCCTGGCCTGGCCCATCGAGGCAAGCCAGCAGACCAACGATCCGCTGGCCGATTACCTCGCAGACATCTACACCTTAGGCGCCAGCCTCGCGGGGCTGCCGGGGCTGTCGATGCCTTGTGGCTTTGGCCAGCCGCATCCAGGTGGCCCCGACCTGCCTGTCGGCCTGCAACTCATTGGCCCGCAGTTTCACGAGGCCCGCCTGCTTGGAGTGGCCCATCGCTTTCAGCAGGCCACCGACTGGCATCGGCGCTGTCCCCCTGCTGGTGCCCTGCTCTCTTCGCAACCCGAGCAGGCCGTTGCCTCGTCGTCCAAAGGAGCCCATTGATGGCCTGGGAACTCGTCATTGGTCTTGAGACCCATGTGCAACTGCGCACCGCCTCGAAGATGTTTTCGCCTGCGTCCACGGCCTTTGGGGCGGCCCCCAACACCCAGGCCCATCCGATTGATCTCGCCTTACCAGGGGTCCTTCCGACGCCCAACAAGGCCGCGATCGAGGCCGCGATTCGGTTCGGCCTTGCGGTTCAGGGGCAGATAGCGCCCCATTCGGTCTTTGCGCGAAAAAATTATTTTTACCCCGACCTGCCCAAGGGCTACCAGATCAGCCAGTTCGAGATCCCAGTGGTCTCGGGCGGGCAACTCGGGATCGTCTTACAAGACGGCACACAGCGGGATATTGTGCTGACCCGTGCCCACCTTGAGGAGGACGCGGGCAAGTCGATCCATGAGGGGCTTGAGGATTTTCCGCAGGGCTGCTCCGGCATCGATCTTAATCGGGCGGGCACGCCGCTCTTAGAAATCGTGACCGAGCCCGTCATGCGTTCTGCTGCCGAGGCGGTGGCCTATGCCAAGGCCCTGCATGGCCTGGTCACCTGGATCGGCATCTGCGATGGAAACCTGCAAGAGGGCTCCTTCCGGGTCGATGCGAATGTCTCGGTGCGGCCTCTGGGCAGCCAGACCTTGGGTACCCGCTGCGAGATCAAGAACCTCAACTCATTTCGGTTCCTTGAGCGGGCGATCCAGGTGGAGGCAGCCCGGCAGGTTGAACTCATCGAGTCGGGCGGTTCGGTGCGGCAGGAGACCCGTCTCTTTGACCCCGACCGTGATGAGACGCGGTCGATGCGCAGCAAAGAAGACGCCCATGACTATCGCTACTTTCCCGACCCCGATCTTCCACCGCTCGTCATTACCCAAGATCAGATCGATCGGGTGAGGGCGTCTATGCCCGCGCTGCCCGGTGAGATTCGGGCCGGCCTGATGGCCGACTACGGGCTGTCGGCTTATGACGCGGCCACGGTGACCTCCGGCCAGGCGTCTTATCAGTATCTTGCGGCGGGGCTTGTCGCCTTAGAGTCTCTGCCTGGTGGGGTAACGAGCGACCGGGTGAAGGCCCTCGTGAACTGGATCATGGGCGAACTCGCCTCGACGCTCAATCGTGAAGACTGCACCATCGAGGCCTCGCGCGTCTCTGCGGCGGCCCTGGTGGGCCTCTTGTTGCGGGTTGAAGATGGCACGATCAGCCACAAGATTGCCAGGGAGGTCTTTGGGCTGCTCTGGGAGGGCAGCTTTGCGACTGCCGATGCGGCGATTGAGGCGAAGGGGCTGCGTCAGATCCAAGACACCGGAGAGATCCAGACCTTTGTCGCCGAGGTGGTGGCGGCCAACTCCAAGATGGTCGAGGAGTATCGGGCAGGCAAAGAGAAGGCCCTCAATGCGCTGGTGGGTCAGGTAATGAAACGGACCGCCGGCAAGGCCAATCCGCAGTCGGTTACCGATCTGTTAAAGGCCCATATTCTCGGCTAGCGGTTTAACTGGCTGGGGTCGGGCCCGAGGTCGTCGAGCGATTTGCCAACAGCCTGGGCATAGACCGGTAGTACGCGGGGCAAGACCCGCGAAATCTCCTCAATACGGGTGCCGCTTGAGGGGTGGGTAGAGAGCCACTGGGGCGGCGCTCCTTTGCTCTGGGCCTGCATCTTTCGCCAGAGACTCACCGCAGCCCGAGGGTCGTAGCCTGCCCGGGCAGAGATGTCGAGGCCCACGAGGTCGGCATCTGTCTCGTCGTCGCGTGAGAATTTGAGGCTTAACAGCTGACCGCCATACCCCAACACCTGGCGGCCGGCCTGCCCAAAGCCCAGGAGTTCGGATAAGACTGTGGCGCCAATGTCCGTGAGCTGCGCCTTGGCCATCTGCGCACGGGCATGTTCCCGAAGGGCGTGGGCCATCTCGTGTCCCATGATGGCGGCCACCTCGTTGTCGCTGAGTTGGAGTTTGTTCAGGATCCCCGTAAAGAAGGCGATCTTTCCGCCCGGCATACAGAAGGCATTGACCTGGTCAGAGCGCAGCACAATCACCTCCCACTGCCAGCGACGAGACTCTGGATTCCAGGCATAGGCATGGGGCTGCAGCCGCTGGGCAATCTGCCGTAGTCGCTGCACCTGAGGGTCGGTATCAGGAAGAAGGGCGTTTTTCTGGGCTGCCTGTTTCTTGATGCTCTCAAACTGCTGGGCGGCTGCGCGTTCAATCTGGGCTGCGGGCACCAGTCGGCGCACCTCGGAGGCGGGCTTGACCGGCACACTATCGCCTGGCCCAACCGCCGTACTCGGGGTGGCACAGCCGGCGAGGACGCACAGCGCGAAGAGCGCGCCGAGGCCGGCGCGCGCACGCCTCACCCTATACTGCCACTGCCGGGGCTGGGTAGATAATGGTTCCGACGCAATCGCAATCTGCATGGGTCTGTATCCTCGGGCAACTCCACAAAATGATTGGAACATGATTGTGCGTCCTTCCGCGCCGGTTGAAGACCCTACAGCCTCACAGCCCCCTCCTTCGGTCTTGATCTCGGGGCCGCCGCGCCGCGCCTTACTGATCATGACGTTGGTGCTGGGCTTTGCCAGTGGGCTGCCGCTCGCCCTGTCATCGGGCACCCTACAGGCCTGGCTGACGATCGAGGGCGTGGATCTGAAGACCCTGGGCTGGCTCACCGTATTGGGCCTGCCCTATACCTACAAGTTTGGCTGGGCGCCCTTGCTGGATCGTTTCCAGCTGGGGGGGCACCGTGGCGGCCGGCGGCGGGGCTGGCTTGTGGGGCTGCAGATCGGGATGGCGCTTATCCTCTGGGCATTGTCTCTTTCTCGGCCCATGGAGCCCGGGGGGCTAGCCTGGCTGGCGAGCCTGGCCTTTGTGTTGGTGGTCTTCTCGGCAAGCTTTGACATCGTCTTTGACGCCTGGCGGGCGGAGTCCTTGCGGCCCGAGCAGCGGGGCTTGGGGGCGGCCTGGTCGGTGGTCGGATACCGCCTGGCCATGCTTGTCTCCGGGGGGCTTGCCCTGATGCTCGCAGACCTTTATCTGGGCTTTGCAGGAACCTATCGGCTGATGGCGGGGCTCTGCCTGGTGATGGCGGTCGTTGCTTTTTTTGCCCCTGAGCCCAGCACCGAGCGCGCGCCAACAAGTCTGCGTGCCGCAGTCATGGAGCCGTTTAAAGAGTTTTTCGGTCGCCACGGGGCCTGGTGGCTGCTTGCCGCCATCGTGCTCTACAAGCTCGGCGATGCGTTTGCCGGCAGCCTGTCAACGGCCTTTCTGATTCGCGGGGCGGGCTTTTCGGCGGCTGAGGTGGGCGCCGTGAATAAAGGGATGGGGCTGGCCGCGACCCTCTTAGGCGGTCTGGCCGGTGGGGTGCTCTTGGCCCGCATCGGACTCTGGGGAGGACTCTTCTTGTTTGGTGGCCTGCAGGCGGTCACCAACCTTGGTTTCTGGTGGCTCGCGGGTCTCTCGGACCCGGGGATCACCGACATGACCTGGGTGGTGCTGCTGGAGAATCTGGCCGGTGGGATGGGCACGGCCGCCTTTGTCGCCTTTCTCATGACCCTCTGTGACCTGCGATTTACGGCGACTCAGTTTGCCCTGCTCTCGGCTTTGGCATCGGTGGGCCGGGTCTGGGTCGGACCTTTTGCCGGTCATGCGGCAAGCACCTGGGGCTGGGCCCCCTTCTTTCTGGCGAGCTTTTTTGCGGCACTGCCCGGACTCTTTCTGCTCTGGTGGCTACGCGCCCGGATTACGCAGATGGTGCTGGGGGTCGCCTCGCGACAAACCCCCGACTAGATGCCGATGCGGGGCCTGGGGGCATTTCTGGCCACGGGGCTCGCCGGGGGTCTGGGCGGGGCCCTCTTTGCGGTGCTCGGTCTGCCGCTACCCTGGCTACTGGGCAGTCTCTGTGCGGTCAGTCTTCTGTCGCTCACCGTCGGCGCAGCCCCTCTGTCGCGGTCTGGTCTGCGCACAGGGCAGATGACAATCGGCCTCGCCCTGGGGTTGTATTTCACCGCGCCCGTGATCGCAGGGCTCGCCCGAGACGGCCACTGGATTGTGCTGTCCGCGGTGCTTACCTGCGTTTTAAGCCTGCTGGGGGCGATGGTGTTTCAGCGACTCACCCAGAGCGACGCGACGACTAGCCTCTATTCCGCAGCGATTGGCGCGGCCAGTGATATGGCCCAGCAGGCGGCGGCCTCGGGGGCGCGGGCCGAGGTCGTGGCCCTGGTTCATAGCATTCGGGTCTTTATCGTGGTGGGCAGCGTGCCTTTTCTCGCCTCAGCCTGGATATCCTTTGCGGGACACCCGGACGCTGCGCAGACCGGCAGTGGCCTCATGGAGGCGTTGATGCCTACCGTCTTGGGTCTTACCGAAACCGTGGTGCTGGCGGCCGTGGCAGTGGGGGCCGCCTGGGGATTTGGTCGTCTGCGCCTGCCCAACCCATGGGTGCTGGGGCCGCTTGCCGTGGCCCTCGCGGCGGCGGTCTGGTGGCTGCCTGCTGCCCGGCTTGCGCCCTGGCTGGTGGGTATTGGTCAGGTCTTACTGGGCTGGAACCTGGGCCAGCGGTTTGATCGTGCGCAGCTTCACGCCTTTGCCCCGGCCGCTCGGGCCGCGGTGGTCATGACCCTTTTTTATGGTTTTGCTGGCCTGGGCCTTGCGTTACTGGTTTCTTGGGGGGCTGGCCTGCCGGGGGTAGTCGCCTTTATGGCCACCGCGCCCGGCGGGATTGCCGAGATGGCCATTGTTGCCAAGATTCTCGGCCTGGACCCGCCCACCGTCACGGTTTTTCACGCGGTACGCATGGTGATGATGGTGGTCTTCGCCCAGACGCTTCTGCTGCTGGGGCTGCGCCTGGGGCTGCTGCGTGTCGGTGGACCACCCGCAGGCTAGGAGACGATACCCGCCTCTTTGAAAAGCTTTGCCAGCTCTCCAGAGTCGTGCATCTCGCCCATGATGTCGGCACCCCCAATAAACTCGCCCTTCACATAGAGCTGCGGGATGGTGGGCCAACTGGCGTAGTCTTTGACCGCCTGTCGAACGGACTCGTCTTCCAAGACATTGACAGTGGCGACTTGCGTTACGCCACACGACTTTAAGAGCTGAATCGCACGCCCGGAAAAACCACACTGGGGAGACTGGGCGGTCCCTTTCATAAACAAGACCACCGGATTATCGGTGACGGTCTGGTGTACAAAATCTTTGGCGTCCATGGCCAGGGTCCTTTCAAGAACAGTTGGGGGACAGTCTGCGTGCGCGAACGTCACGCGCAGGCTTGCATCATAGACGAGCCCGTACCAGGCGTGGCAGGCCTGAGAGGTCGGGAAATCCAGTGGCCGAGGCAAACCCCGCTGCCTGGCAGAGTTGAATAACGGCGGCCTGCTGCGTCCAGCCGTGTTCGAGCAAGAGGCTGCCGCCCGGCCGCAGGTAGGCGCCTGCCTGGGCAATGATTGTCGAGAGGTCGGAAAGCCCATCGGCATTCGAGGTTGTTCCCGATAGGGCCGTGACTGGTTCGTGGGCGCGCACCTCCTCTGCTAGGTCGGGATCGTCTTTGGCCACATACGGGGGGTTAGAGACGATGAGGTCAAAGCCTCTAGATGCCTCTTGGCCCAGGGCGTCAAACCAGGCACCTTCTCGACACGCCAGTGTTACTCCATGCCAGCAGGCATTGTTTCGCGCGGTGGCAAGGGCCTCGGCCGAGACGTCTGTGGCCCACGCCTCAAGCCTTATGCCGCGGGCCAACGCAGCCTTCAGAAGCGCGATCACGATGCAGCCACTGCCGGTGCCGAGGTCGAGGACCCGAGCTACCGAAGCATTCGGCGGCAGCCCCGCGAGGCCGAGATCAACCAGGCATTCTGTCTCCGGCCTGGGAATAAGCACCGAGGGGTTGACCCAGAACCGCAGGCCATAGAACTCGCGAAACCCCAGCAAATAAGCCAGCGGCACCCCGCGGTGTCTGGCCAAGGCCCACCGGTGCATCAGCGCCCGCTCCGCGGCGGACAAGCTGTCGGTGCCTTCGCGCAGAAAATAGGTGCGGGACTGCCCCGAAGCAGCCTCGAGAATAGCCCACTGCTCTTGGCGTGGCAGGCGAAGCAGGGCGGGGTCGTTCACGGTGGTTAGGCCCCGGTGGCCAGCGCCGGGCGATGGAGAAAAAGGGTCGCCTAGTCGGCCAGGGCCGAGAGCTGCTCGGCCTGATGCTCCGCCACGAGCGCCTGGTTGAGCTCCGCTAGGTCGCCGTCCATGATCTGATCGATCTTGTAGAGGGTCAGGTTGATCCGGTGGTCAGTAATGCGGCCCTGCGGAAAGTTGTAGGTACGGATACGTTCAGACCGATCCCCCGAGCCAATCATGAGCTTGCGGGCTGAGGCTTCTTGCTGCTGCAAGGCAGCCGCCTGTCGGTCGCGTACGCGAGCGGCCAGCACCTTCATGGCCTTTTCCTTGTTTTTATGCTGGCTGCGGTCGTCCTGACATTCGGCCACGATGCCGGTCGGCAGGTGGGTGATGCGCACCGCAGACTCGGTCTTATTGACGTGCTGACCACCGGCGCCTGAGGCGCGAAAGACATCGATGCGCAGTTCATCGGGGGTGAAGACCACCTCCGCAAGCTCATCGGCCTCGGGCAGTACCGCCACCGTGCAGGCCGAGGTATGAATACGGCCCTGGGCCTCGGTCTCCGGCACGCGTTGCACGCGGTGGCCACCGGACTCAAACTTGAGTCGGGAGTACACACGGTCGCCGGTGAGCCGCACCACCACCTCTTTAAAGCCGCCGAGGTCGGAGGCACTGGCCGAGAGGATCTCGCTCTGCCACCGGTTGCGCTCGGCATAGCGCAGATACATGCGCAGTAGGTCGCCTGTGAAAAGGGCCGACTCATCGCCGCCCGTGCCCGCACGAATTTCTAAAATGACATCACGCTCGTCGTTGGGGTCTTTGGGAAGCAGCAGCTTTTGTAAGCCGTCTTCTTGACTCTCAATGCCGGTGCGCAGCCGGGCTACCTCATCGTAGGCGAAGTCTTTGAGCTCGGGGTCGGTCAGCCAGGACTCGGCCTCTTTGAGGTCTTTCTCGCTGGCCTGCAAGGCCACGAAGGCCTCAACTACGGGCGCAATCTCCGCCCGCTCTTTGGAGAGCTTACGAAATTCATTCATGTTGTTGGCGATCTCGGGGCTGGAGAGCTGCGCCTCGATGACCGCGAAACGATCTTGGATCTGCTGCAGCTTTGTCAGCAGGCTCGACTTCATCTGTGCAGGCCTTTAGTGCGGACGGTTGGGCGGCGTCTGCACATCAAAGCCGAAGAGCTCAGGGAGCACCTCGGCGGCACGATCGCGGGTCTGTGCATCGGGGCTTGACAGACGGGCATAGGCGCCGTGCAGGAGCTTTTGCGACATGCTGTGGGCCAGAGCCTTCAGCACGTCTTCCACCGGTTCGCCCCGGGCCAGAAGTCGCTGGGCGTGCTGCAGCTCCAGGCTCTGCAACTTTTCCGCATGGGCGGTGAGCGATTTAATGAGCGGCACCTGTGCCCGCACCGATTTCCATTGCAGGTAGGACTGCACCCCATGGTCGATGATGGCCTCGGCATGGCCAACCGCATGCTGGCGGGCCTGCACCCCTTCTTTTACAAGCTCGGCGAGGTCATCGACGGTGTAGATAAAGGCATCGGAGAGCTGGGCAACTTCTGCTTCAATGTCGCGTGGTACGGCCAGGTCCACCATAAAGAGGGGACGATGGCGGCGTTTTTTCAGCGCCCGCTCTACCATGCCCAGCCCCACGATGGGCAGGCTGCTTGCGGTGCAGCTCACCACAATGTCGAAGTCGGCGAGCCGGTCGGGAAGCTCCGCAAGCGCAATGGCATGCCCCCCGTATTCCCGCGCCAAAGCCTCTCCCTTGTGTACCGTGCGGTTGGCCACGGCCAACGACTTGGGCCGTTGGGCGGCGAAATGCGAGATGCAGAGCTGAATCATCTCGCCTGCGCCAATAAAGAGCATCGTGGTCTGCGACAAGTCGCCGAAAATTCTCTGGGCCAGCTTTACCGAGGCGGCGGCCATGGAGATGGAGTGCGCGCCGATCTCGGTGTTGCTGCGGACCTCTTTGGCCACAGAGAAGGCCTGCTGAAAGAGGTGGTGGAGGTTCGACCCGAGGCTACCCACATCCTGGGCTTCGCGCGCCGCCTGTTTGAGTTGGCCGAGAATCTGTGGCTCTCCGAGCACCATGGAATCGAGCCCGCTGGCGACTCGAAAGACATGACGCACGGCCTGCTGTTCCTGGTGCTGGTAGAGATGACCCATCAGGTCGTCGGCGCGCACTTTTGACCGATGGGCAAGCCAGTCGATGGCCTGTTCTTGGGCGGCGGCGGGGCTCGGACTGGCGAGGTAGAGCTCGGTGCGGTTGCAGGTGGAGACAAGGGCCTGCTCGGGAGCGTGGCGGCCCAGCACCTGGCGCAGTTCTGAGAGGCTTGCTCGCAGAGCCTCACCGGGAAAAGCAAGCCGCTCCCGCAAGGCTAGCGGGGCCGACTGGTGGTTGAGGCCAAAGGCAAAAAGCTGCATAGAGCCCTGATTCTACGAGAAATAGGGCGCCTTGTACCGGTTTTACAGAAAAATTGTCCGCCTAGGTTGACACTTCTGGGTGTGGGGCAAGAATGTCAAGCCGATAGCCCTGGCCATAGACCGGGGCGAGCCGAAAGCCCTGGTCGGTGGTGAGCTGCAGCTTGCGGCGAAGCCGAGAGACATGGGTGTCGATCGTGCGGGTCTCGACTTGCGGGGCGGTCTGCCAGATGCGTCGTCCGAGCTCCTCGCGGCTGACCGTCTGTCCTGCCCGTGAAAAGAAGAGCAATGCCGCATCAAACTCTTTGTCGGTGAGCGCGACCGGTTCTCCATGGCGCTCGATCAGGCGGAGGTTTGGGAAGATCCGAAAGCAGCCTACTGTATGGGGGGCGGTACTCTGGAGATCTACCCCGGCCATAGGGGCGGACGATCGCCGCCGCCGATGGGCGGCCCGGATCCGGGCGATGAGCTCTCGCGCGCGAAAGGGTTTAAGCACATAGTCTTCCGCCCCCAGGGCAAAGGCCTTTTCCAGGTGTCCTTCGTCCATGAGACCCGTCACAACTAGGCTCGCGGTGCGCCGGCCCTCTGCAGTGGGCATTGACGTAGCCAGCCTCTCGAGTAGTTCAATACCTGTCAGGTCAGGCAGTCGCATGTCGATGAGTGCCACATCAAAGGCAGCGCGTTGCTGCCGGGCAAGAAAGTCTCGGCCCCGGGAGAACCGTTGTGTCTCCCAGCCGGCAAGGACGAGGATATCTTCGATCTGTTGGGCAAGGCGGTGATCGTCTTCGACGACCGCCGCGGTTCCAGGCTCCGGGTGGGTAGGCATCGGGCAGACTCCTTAGAGGGCGCTTTGGCAGGGAGACCTATCACACGCGTTTCACAGGCCTCGGGAAGCGAAGCCTAAGAGGCTCCCAGTGTCTCTGCCAAGGCCCTTTTCCCCTGGTGCTCGGGCGGCTGTTCGCTTTTTTGACCCTGTCAGAGGGGCCTTACACAGCCGGGGGCAACCTCAGCCAGTCCGCGTTCCCAGAAAGAGGGCGTAGGCGGGGTGATGCGACTCATTCCAGTACCGGTAGCCAAGGTTCTTAAGAAACGCCGCGAAGTCTGCTTCTTCCTCCGCAGGCACCTGGATGCCTACGAGAATGCGTCCATAGTCCGCGCCATGGTTTCGGTAATGAAAGAGCGAGATGTTCCAGGCCGGGTTCATCTGGGTAAGAAATCGCATGAGTGCGCCCGGCCGCTCGGGAAACTCGAACCGAAACAGGCGCTCGTCCTTTGCGAGAGGCGAATGACCACCAACCAGGTGGCGCAGGTGCGATTTAGCCACCTCATCGTCAGACAGGTCGAGCGTGGCAAAGCCTTGGTCGCGCAGTCGTTGGGCGACTGCCTGGGCCTCGGCGCGGTCGCGCACCTCTAGGCCCACAAAAATATGGGCCTGCGTCGCGTCGGCGATTCGGTAGTTGAACTCGGTGACATTGTGCCCGCCCAGTGCGCCGCAGAATCGTTTGAAGCTGCCGCGCTCTTCGGGAATGGTGACCGCAAACACCGCCTCGCGTTGCTCGCCGATTTCGCTGCGTTCGCTCACAAACCGCAGCCGGTCAAAATTCATATTGGCCCCGCAGGCAATCGCCACCAGGGTCTGGTTGGTGGCGCCCCGTTGGGCCACCCAGGCCTTGAGTCCGGCAATCGCCAAAGCGCCTGCGGGCTCCTGAATGGCGCGGGTGTCTTCGTAGACGTCCTTGATGGCGGCGCAGACCGCGTCGGTATCGACCCGAATGATCTCGTCGACATACTTCTGCACCAGCCGAAAAGTCTCCTCGCCCACCTGCTTAACGGCAGTACCATCGGAGAAGAGCCCCACCTCTGAAAGCATGATGCGTCTGCCCTGTTCAATGGACTGGGCCATCGCATCAGAGTCGACGGTCTGTACGCCGATAATCTTGGTCTCGGGCCGCAGCTGCTTCACCAGGGCCGCCACCCCGGAGATGAGCCCGCCGCCTCCAATCGCAATAAAAATGGCATCGATGGGGTCGGCATGTTGGCGAAGAATCTCCAGCCCAATCGTGCCTTGCCCGGCAATGACGTCCGGGTCATCGAAGGGATGCACGAAGGTGAGGCCCTGGTCTTTCTGCAGGTTGAGGGCATGGGCATAGGCATCTGAATAAGAGTCGCCCTGCAGAATGACTTCCGCACCGCGCTGCCGGACTGCCTGAATCTTCACCGAAG